>JAGMCL010000085.1 GCA_023129165.1 Caldifarciminota bacterium
GTAGATAAGCCTGATGAAGTACCAGACGATATTTTAGAATCAGATGAATATGGTACTGACTTAGAGAAGTATGAGCCACAAGTAGGTAAAAAAATAATTGATGCTGTTATGTGTCGTAAAATGGCATTGACTTGTCCTCTATTTGATAAAGGTGTTGAGAAAAAAGCTAGGGATACTTTCCGACCTGACTTTACGATAAGCAAAAACGGAAAACATATGCAGCGCAACGAACAAATATGGGTTGATGATTTCAATAGACGTAATGAAATTTTAACTTTATTAAAAAATACAAAGAAAAATGTACATATTTATGGTCATGGTGTATGGTACATACGATATAGAGAAGAAATCGGTAAAAAAGTTAAATACGATACAGCACCACCTAAAAATGGATTGCCATTTAAGGTATCGCTTTTAGACCCAGAGTGCATTAAGAGATACGAGTATAAAAGCAGATATTGGAAAGATAAAGGAGTTAAACATCTTGTTTATCAAAAATCAAACGGTGCTGAATACTTTATTCATCCTGACCGAATGATAATGTTTATAGAAAAAGAATTACCGTTTACTAAATTCGGAATTTCTGATGTTGTCGTACTGCGACATGTTATAGGTTCTACTGCTGATGTTGATATTGCTGTTGGAAAAATACTAGCATGGTTTTCACATGGCATAACTGAATGGAGAAAAGATGGCTCTAACGGAACAGAACGAAAAGAGATGAAAAAGATTCTTAAAACACATCCTGATGCTTTCGTTGGTGATGAAAATTACCACCTTGATATTCACAATCCTGAAGCGATAGACCCAAAATCATTCTACGAGTACTTGACCATGTGTATTGCTGCTGTACTTATTATGCCCACGCATATTCTCACTGGTGTCCGTGTAGGGCGTGTTACTGGCGCTGAAGCTGGTTTTACTGATTATCAGAAAGATATTAGTGATGCTCAAAGATTAGTTTACAATCCAAATCTAAATAAGCTTTATCAAATGATATTCACTGCTCATAATGATGATACCCATACGTATGTATTTGATTATGACATTGAATGGAATCATTCTTATGTGAGTGAAATGGCTGAAGCTGAACTTGATTTTAAAAGGGCTGAAGCTATAGAGAAACTGGTAGATAAGCGCATTATAGATACTGCTGAAGCACGAGAAATGATGAATCGTGGTCATATCGAACTTTCTGAAAAGATACCAGAAGAGTTGCTTGAACCAAAAACAGAAGAAGAAGAGAAAAAGATTACTGCTTACAAAAAAATCATTCAGGCAAAGAGAGATTTATTTGAATCTCTCAACAATGGCGAACGAGAAGAATTGCTTCAGGAAGCAAGGCTTAAAGAAGCACAATCTAAGGATAAATAATAATGTATGCTCAAGTACACGGAATAGAAAAACAACTAGCCATCTTTGACAAATTCGGGGATTTAAAAACATACGACAAATTTCAAAAGGAAGTCATCGAAGAAACGGCTGACTTAATGAGAAAACTTGCGCCTAGAAACACTGGTGCATTGGAAAATTGTATCCGTGTAGTAAAAGTTGGCACACGCAAATACAGAATTGTCATATCTGTACCATATGCCATGTTCACTGAGTGGGGTACTCGGTATATCGATATAGGTACTATAGAAGAACCAAAAGCAGTCATCAGCATGTCTGGCAAACAATCGTATAGACCATATATGCGTGTTGCTGTGTGGCGTATGATGAATCAAAATATCGATGCTATAATGAAGGCATTCTTTGGAATATAAGGTGGGAACATGAAAGAAGTAATGATGTGTGGAAGACGCAATAGATGTTGTCCTGTGTGGACACAACAAGATGATGGGAATATCACTATAACAGATGATTATGATGGAATTGTGGTATTCACCAAAGAACAATGGGAAATAATGAAAGAAAAAATAGTACTTGGAGAGATTTAAATGGCACACAAAGTAAAAAAGATAAATAATAAAAAGCCAAAAGCACCAAAAATCAAACAGGCTTCTCTTACGAATCCATTCGAGAAGTTTCCTGTAAAACCTGTTGATAAAGGATACGTTAGCATAGTAAAAGAATCGGTTCAGCTAAGTAATCAATATGGTTCTCTTGTCCAACAGTATGTTCAAAAGCAGCAAGAGTACACTATGCGAAAAAACTACATTAAAAATCTTAAAAAAGGTGAGATTAAAACACCACTGATGATAAAAACTGTGGATGGCTTGTTTCAACCAATATATGACATCAAAAAGTTAGTGAAACAGTTGGAAAACAAGAATAAAATGGTTAATCAAGGCTTGCTTCTAGTCGAAGACCAAGTATCTCACTGGTACGATGAATACAGAGATTCTTTAATCAGAGTATCAAAACATCTTGAATCTGTTCTTGGCGATGACAAAAATGTACATGGTATAAGTGGATATAGGAAGTTCAATGCATCACAAAAGAAACAAGAAGAAAAGCTCTTTGAAAAGGACTATGATAAACTAACTGATAAGGATATTAAAACACTCAAAACTTACGCAAATAAAAACAGCAAAAGGTAATTCAATGGAAGTACTATTGGGCGAACGTGAAAAGAAAATGATTAAATTAGGTATTCTCCTATTTCGGAAAAAATTCGGAAAACGAGCAACGCCTGAAGCGATTCATAAACATCTTAGTTCGCTTAATATTTCTAATATATCACCGATTGTATCAATGATTAACAAAGCTGCTGATAATGTTGCGTATAAGTATCAGAGAAACATGATTCGTGAGTATGGTGAATTGGGGATATGGATATTAATTGAACATCCAGATTTATCTGAGGCATTCCAGCGAATACTGAGCAGAATAACAGGTAAGAAAATAGTGCAAGTACCTAGAACGCCTATTTTCTCTAAATTTGATTTATATCTAATGAAAAAAATATTACTATTCAGTGAAAATAAAATCAAAAATCATGAGTTTAGCAGATTTAGTGATATAGAATCAGATATGGATTCCTGTTCAAACAAAGCATGCAGATATATACGAGATATAATGATAGAAGAATTGAACTCCATTGAAGATGATGATATAAGACGAATATCTTATATGTATATGGATTTATTCCTATGGATTATACCACGGGATACTGCATACAGAGACCCGTTCTACTGGTCATTGTACAAAGTTGGAAATTCAACAATTAAAGGGTACATAAAAGAACATCCAACAAATCT
>JAGMCL010000086.1 GCA_023129165.1 Caldifarciminota bacterium
GCTGTCTTTTTCTCTACAATCTTTGTAGCTTGTGCTTGAACAGCTTGCTCCATTGCTCCCGCCATCATACTTGTGAACGGGTCTCCACCCCCTCCACCAAACATTCCACCGAGTCCACCCCCTTTAGCTGATGCACCTGGTTGCCCTTCTGCTCTTTCCAAGTTTTTTATAGCCATCTTTGCTTTTCTGAACATTGTTGCAAAATCATTGATTGTGTCCACTGCACTCTGCAAATCATCCATAGTTTTATTCTTTCTTGTTTCTATCCTTGATTTATGAGTCACTTTCTCTTTCACTTCCTGTTTTTCTTCCATTTTTCAACACCTCCTATTTGGTTATTACAATCACCAATGCTTTCTCCTTCAGTTCTACATCTACCGTTCCTTGACCAGGCTTTATCTGTTTAGCAACAGACTTAGCCACTGAAGTCAACGACATTGATATTGAGACTTTATCCCTCTCTACTCTCATCACTGATGCAATACCTGTCCTTCGGAGCTTCTCCTGACTGGTAATGAGCGTTTGCATTGAAGACGCCCATGCTCTTTTCGCTTCTGGTGATTCAAATTCTATCTCACTCATTTTATTCTTTTTTTCCTCTTTAGTCTTTTCCTGATATTACCACATCATCAAGCCAAACATCTGCATTACCATGATGCTGACTCTCAGCGTAAGTCTGAGCTTCAATCTTAATAACTACTGTTTCACCTTTAAATGCAGAAAGGTCAACTCCTATCTTGAACCATCCAAAATCGCCTGAAGTCACACCTGGTGATGGTTTGGTAAGGTCAAAAATCGAATAATCTGGATTAAAACAAGTATAAATTTCAACACCATCTACATAAACCCTTAAATGGTCTAATCTGTGATAAGTTGGTTGTGATGAGTTTTTATACCAGTGGAAAAACCAATAGAGCGAAAGTTTAACTTTTGTAGTATTGGGCAAAACAACAGACTTTGATAAATATGGCGTTTTTGTAGCAGAGCCTGCATAGACATAATTTACTCCAGACAAAGAATAACCTCCATCTTCAATACTCTTCCCACTACTAACTACCAAATCACTAAGTGTCCACCCTTGAGCTGTTCCATCATCAAAGTCAAACTTTTGAACATTTGTCCAATTCTCTAAATCTTCTATGTGTATGGTTGTTGGATGTAAATGACTTTCTATGAGACCAGTATAGGTATCATCAGGATAACATTCAACTATAAAGCTCCCAACATCCTCTGATTCACCAGCAGGTAAATACCTCTCTACTACTCCTACAAAATGCTTTGATACCCCCGCAGCTATTACTCCAAGTTTTCCGTCTGCAGGAACACCTGGTATCGAACCTAATGTCCAATTAGGCAATTCTTCAACAATCTTAAAGTATAGAGCATCATCACTTGTATTGTGAATCCACAAAGAAAACCTATGTCTAAGAAATTCAGGAATATGTGTTTTGTCTATCACAATTATAGGGTCATTCATTTCTGATTCAAATTTTTCTTCTTCTGACATCTTTTTTTTCTGCCTCCTTTTTATTATGATAATGCGAACGTGGTTTTAATATAGATATTTTTCCATATTTCTACTTCAGTATATCCAGGATACATCTCTGTTATGTGTGCTACTTTGCCTTCAACTTTCAGTTTAAGCATCCCCTCTCTCGATTTATCCATGAAGTCTGTTATAGTATATCCAGGATACATCTCTGTTATGTGTGCTATTCTACCTATTACTTTCAATCCAAGTGTTTTCTCTGCTGTTTTATCCAAGAAGTCTGTTAGAGTATATCCAGGATACATTTTTGTCGCATATTTATGTAAAATTACATTATACATTGTCTTCAATTTGTTGCTAACTGTAACAGGTATAATCATCATCTTTGCTTCATAGGAACTCTTTAACATGTTTTCAATCTCTATCAACGTTTCTCCAACGGATGAGAGTTCCACCTCCACTTTTGTTCCTGCAAAAATGTCCATAGTAACTCCAATTGTAGGAATAATCCCCACTTCAACAGACAATCCTAAATTCTTTGCTCTTTCTGTAACACTCATCAACTCTGCTATGTTCTCTGTTTTCAATAATAGGTTTTTTTCGGCTGTTTTAAACTCTGGCACTGTAACAGCATTCTCTGTTTTCAAGAGTAAATCTTGAGAGAGTATCATTCCGTGATGAACATAAATACCTGGCTCTACACTCAAGAGTAAACCTTTCTCAGCAAACCAATTCATCATTTGTATCTCATACTCTGTCTTTAGTTGCAAGTCTTTAATTACTGCTAATCCTGTTGGCACAGATACACTATACGCAGTTGATAACTCCAAATCTTTCCATCGAGCAGGAGGCTCATATAAAGATATGTCATATGTGGACAGTAACATTAATCCTCTATCCATAAAAGGTCTATATGGTTGACCAACCCCTGCAGCACATTCTGCACATTGCACACCAGTAGGTGTAGGCTTAATTGGAATATATGGAACTTTGAACTTAATTGGAAAGATATGCATACTTGGAATAGATGGAGTAGGGAATACTTCTGTTTCTTCATCATCACCATTATCTGACATTTGTCTTTATGTCACCTCCAAAGAGTAATCGACCACAACAGTATTGTTCATCATTGTTTGATTCAGATATTCACATTCTATTCCATAAGTTGTCTTTAATCCGCTTACTGCATCTAAATCAGGTTTGTATCCCACAGATGGGAACTCTATTAGACCTGTTGACTCTGGAGCACCTGGCTCAGCAGGCATATCTACCTCAACAACTTCATTTATCCATTGAGGAAGGTTCATCTCTGGAAATATTGTAATAATCTGAGACTGAGGTTTTGGAATCATTGCATCCAATACTTCTGCAATTAATATAGATGCTACAGGTGTTATAATGAGACCTAAAACACCTCCTATTGAAGGTTTCTGTGATAAGTTCTCTATTCCCTTTCCAACAGCAGGAATCATTGTATTGACTATAAACAAGTCCTTGAATTTACCTCTGATACTTGTTATCCAAGTGCTAATCATTATATTAAAACCATGCACAAAAGTACTTGGAATGTTACACAATGCGTTCCATATCGAAGATAAAACACCAGCTATCCAATTTAGAACAGTCGAAAACGCATCAAGTATCCATCTAATTGCTACAACAATTCCATTGTATAACCAATGTCCAAAATTGTATATGTTCTGACCAACCCACGACAAACCACTACCTATCCATTGCAGTCCACACGTAGTCCATTCCGAGAGTTTGTCCAACGCCTCCTTGAACTTGTTACCAATCCAAACCATACCGTCATACAACCACTCGAAGGCATCTTTTATTTTTGACCCAATCCACATTAAGCCATTCATTATGCCTTGTCCCAATTGACCATACGTTTCGCTTAACGTTTGACCAATTGAGCCAAGCCACCCCTCGAATCTATACCATCCTTCCTGTAAGTCTTCCCACGTTCCCATGTTTTGTGACTACACCTAAAACAACTTTACAGTCATTTTTATTCCATCTGGAGTGAACTCTACTTTCATAGAATTCCTTGTCCTCTCATCAGCACCTTTCAATACTGCTGTTATCACATCATCTTTCGGAATAAACAATTCAATGTTATTCCCTACCGTTTTTCCTGTGATATTCGGAGACACTCCTTTCAATCCTGCAAGGAGACCTTGACTCAAATCTCCACCAAGCATTCCCCCTATTCCTGCATCTGCTCCTGCACCCATTCCTACACCCATTTTTCTTTTATCACCTCCTGTTTTTTTATGTTGCCAAAACCCAAAAATTCGCCAGCAGAGTCATTCCACCTATTGGATTACTGGCAAAATAATCCCAAAATTGCCGCATCCAGTTATACACATACATCATAACCACTTTCAGTATAGAAATCAAGTTAGCTATGATTGACCCTGCTTCCGTTTTCACTGTTTCGATGGCTGAAGCCATTGCAGTTTGCAATCCTGTTGCGACTCCAGCTATTACTCCCGACATTCTCTATCACCACCTACTTCATGTTGGATTTATCTTTATGTTGTATGTCACTGTCAATCTCCCTCCATTCGGGACGGTTGTAGAAGTTATGACATCTCTCGCTATCATGAAATATTGTGCCGACACGACCATCGCTGTTAAGAACCACCCTATCTCTTTCACAGTTATGTCTGCTCCAGAATTGTTATCGAAACTCCTCTGCACTGTGCAAGTTGCTGGTGCTCCACCATCCGCTGTATAACTTCTCGTGGTCACTCCATGACTTAATTGCCCCACACCAGTTCCATGACTTATCTTCCCCTGTAGATTATGTTGTGTCCATGCCCATGCAACGTTACTTGTTCCTATCAATACTCCGAAATTGTCATTACCTATTGCAGCTATTACACAATAGTCTCCTGCATTAACCTGACTATTGTAAGCTATATTTTTTGCTGCTCCTCCAACTTCTGTCACAGCAAACCCTGGTGCAGCATCGCACGCCATTAGGAATCCGCACATAATAGCTGCACTGGCATTGTCTACAAATGTCTGCATTGGCTGATTGAACTCCTTTATCACGTTCCCGTGCTTGTCCTCCACTTTTATCCCTATCTCTCCACCTATCCCCATCATAGGCTCATCAATAGGCACAGGTGCTATACCACTATTCATCTGCTCTTCCTGCCTCCTCTCATCTTTTCCTACCATTTTTTTTATATTATCCCCCTTTGTATATTTTCAGTCCCTCTTTCATCTCCTCTAATTTGAAAAAAATATGAGTGGAGGCGAAAGAAGGAAAACCTCCACATCATACTGATTCTCTTTGTCCTAAAGGGTTATACACCCCCTAAAACCCCTCTCTTCACACATTACAGCGACTAAGCAACACGCTGACTCTCCAGAACCGCAGTAACTACTGCGGATATAGCAGGCTCCATCAGGTCTCCATAGCTTGCTACAAAACTGGCAGTAACGCCATCACCAATCGTAGCAGCCAGGCTGGGGTCTTGAATTTTGGCTATGGCTTTATACACCTTATAGCCCACAGACCTCAACATACCGTGCATACCACTACCAATATCTTCTGGTATAGCAGGCTTTATCACATCAGTATACAGGTCTTCATACTGTGTAAAACCCGTTGAGAAGTTCCTACCCGCACGACTTCCCATCCGTATTGCTGCTTCATCAGTCAGGTATCTATTCCTGAGACTCGCTGCAGTCTTATCCGCCAAACTTTGTGCATCTGCTGTTTTTACCATTTTCCGTTACACCTTATGGCTCAAAATGGCAGCATGCGCCGCATTCCACTAAACGCAGACCTTCCGAACTTCACGACTGCACCGACTACCAGACCCATAACCATTACCAAAGCAATGGTCTCAGCGTTCTCAGCGAGAACCGTCATCATTGTACCTATCACTGTAACGATGGCATCCACTACGTTTCCTATCATATAACTTATATCAGCCATTTGGTTTTGTCACCTCCTAAGTTCTTTAACACCACACTGTTGTCTTTTATTCTATATAAACCTTTCTATACTATGCATATATAGTAACGTGTGACTAAAATTTTAAACTATACTACATCGCATGTCTCTAACGCTGCAGTAAAATAGAAAATTTTACTGCAGCGTTAATGACATGTGATATATATTATAGTTTATATATTATTATATATCTCTATATATAAGTGTCATATAATACCCAATTATATGACATAAAACTCGACAGGGTTATAATAGGGCGATTTTTCAGACACACGTTAGTAGATATGCATATAAAGGAGCAAGCTAAAGGCTCGTGTGGCTATATCGGGCTTAAATATGAATATCCCTACTTC
>JAGMCL010000087.1 GCA_023129165.1 Caldifarciminota bacterium
TAGGCTATTTTCATTTAAACCTCTCTTGATATTCCGGATTTTTTTTTATTATTTTGAAATTTTCTGGATAACTTTCAAGAATTTTACAAATTCTCTCACTTGCTTTTCCATCCCCAAAAACATTCCTTTGCATTCCTTTTGCCTCAAATCCCTTTATCGCTTTTACGATCTTTTCTATGTCACTCCCAACCAAAACAGTCCACCCATCTTCTAAAAGTGTTGCTGATGCGTTATGCCCATCATGTATACCTAAAATTTTCAATCTCATTTTTTCACCTTTTGTAATATCTTAAGGATCCTTTCAGCCGCCTTCCCATCCCATTTTTCTGGAATTTTCCCTTTTTTCCAATAATCTTTCAAGATAATACCGACATTATCCAGAATTTTCTTTTCGCTCAACCCAACAACGACATTCCATCCTTCAGTTACTGTAACAGGTCTTTCGGTCTCTTCCCTCAATGTCAAACAAGGAATCCCAAGAACCGTCGTCTCCTCCTGAATGCCACCCGAATCGGTCATAACGAATTTTGAACTACTCATCAACCTTAAAAAATCTAAATAACCCGCAGGCTCAATCATTTTAAGATTTTTCATGCCATTGATTTTTTCTGTCAATCCAAACTCTTCAATATTCTTTCTTGTTCTCGGATGGACGGGATAGATGATTTCAATCAAATTCTGGATTTTTTCAATGATTTCAAATATCTTTTTACAATTTTCTTCGTTATCCACATTATTTGGTCTATGAAGTGTCAAAACTGCGTAATTCTGCTTTTCTAACTCCAAATCATTCAAAATTCTGGATTTCTCTGCTTTTTGCTTGTTCTTTAGAAGGGTGTCAATCATCACGTTCCCAACAAAATATGTCTTCTTCTCATCAATTCCTTCCTTCAAAAGATTCTCTTTTGCATCTTCACATGTTGTAAAAAGATAATCAGAAAGCCTATCTGTTAAAACCCGGTTTATTTCCTCCGGCATATCCCAGTTATTACTTCTCAAACCCGCCTCAACATGTGCAACTTTTTTATGCGTTTTAGCAGCAGTTAACGAGCAGGCGAGCGTAGAATTGGTATCACCAACAACCATTACCAAATCTGTTTTTTCGTCAATCAATACCTGTTCAAACCGTTTCATGATTTCGGCTGTCTGCCATGCATGAGTGCCGGAGCCCACTTCTAAGTTAATATCCGGCTTTGGAATTTCAAGTTCATCGAAAAAAATCTTTGACATATTTTCATCGTAATGCTGACCGGTATGGACAAGCAAAGGTTTAAATTCATTATCTTTTCTCATCTCTTCCATTATTGGTGCTATTTTCATAAAATTTGGCCTTGCACCTGCTACCAAAATAATTTTCATTTTTTACCTTTTCTCCTATCTTCAATTTCCTCTAATATACCTTTTAAAATATCAAACACTTCTCTTTGTACTTTTTTACTTCTTGAAAGATCTACTTTCCTTTTTTTGCTATTTAACACATATTCAACTATCTCCTTTGGGTCCCTGGAATGAAACATCCAACCATCATTTACCATTTTTTGATCTACTGCCAATAGTTTTTCTGGAAAAAATGATACTGCTGGAGTGCCTATGCAGGCTGCTTCTCTTGCAAATGTTCCTGAACCCGTTAATACCGCTTTTGAATAATAACAAACGTCTAAACCATTTAATGGTTCTGGTGGTGTAAATACATTTTGGAACCCATTTGAATAACTTTTATCTTTTTCAGCTCTTGGGAGATATAAAATATTGATATTGTGGTTTGAAAATCCCTTTAACAATTCTGGAACAATTGTTTTGGCACCTTTAGAGACATAAGTTGCTTGCAAAGCTTCAGGACGAATCGTTATGAACTTCTTAAAAGGAATATTATTATAAAAATTTCCATCTTTCATATAATCCGCTACGTAAATATCTTCTTTGAAGCCATTGTACTGAATGATGTTTTTGGCACCTAGTTTTTTTAAACAATCGACAGGTATAGCATTAGGCGTTATTAGATAATCGGAATATCTAAAAAATAATTTATTTATAGTGCCTGACTTCTCGTTATCATCAAAATGTATGGATTTTTTATGTCTTAATTTAGCAATAATAGTACCAAAACTGCCATGACTTATAGAAACATCGAATTTAGGTACTTTTGCAAATAATAGTAAAACTCTTTCTGTAAAACTTAACATCTTTGTAATTTTATTCCCTTCCCTAAGATGACTTCCGATAGTAGTACTCTTATAATTAAATTTATTTAATAAGCTTATTATTTCAGCAGATTCTCGAGCAGTAATAAAAAAATCGTAATCCCTATATCTATTAATAAAAGGTTTAAAAAAAGCAGGTTCATGCGAATTTTTGATATCAATCCATATCTTCATTTTTTTCACCTTACTTTCCATAGATAAGGTAATATCAAAGTCTCTACGACGAATGGCAATATATCATCTTTTGCTATTACACAAAATTCTTTCTCACTTTTCAAAGTCGAGAGATACTCATCAAAACTTAGATTTCCAGACAATATCCCTTCCAACGCCATGAAAATATCCGGCCAGAAGTTTAGCCATACAACATTTTCTTTAAACCCATTAATGGGTTGAATTTTTTCACCTATTACATCTTTATAAAGAAGTAATGGAAGATTAACTCCACATCGATCTGCAAGTCCTATTTGCAGCCATGGCCTAGCATTCATTTCTATGAATTTAAAATCATCGTCTCTGCGATCATATATGAACTCCATTTCTGATATTCCCGAATATTTTATCTCCTTTAGGAATTTCCTGCTGTAATCTTCTACTTTGGATGCATACTTACTTTTTACAGCATTTCCCGTACCAAAAACTCCTGGATGTTCTCTCAATTTATGTCCAATCCAAAAACCAATTACATTTCCATCTTTAGAATATGATCCAAATGAATATACATCGTTAGTTTTCATGGAAATAACTTCTTGAATCATGGCTTCATTTATTGAAATCTTTGTCCCGACAAAGTTTATTTCCTCCTTCAATTCATTTTCGTTTTTTGCAAGGATAGCCTTTTTCCCTACAGTTTTACAAAATCTATGCCCTACAATACCTTTTATCGACACAGGATATTTCAAGGTATTAAAATTTACTTCATCTATTTCTTGAGAAAATATAGTTTTAGGAATGGGAATCCCTACTTTTTTACATATCTTGAGGCTTCTCTCTTTATTATATGCATATAATAAAGTATTTATAGGAGCTACAGAAACTATAAATTTTTTTGATAAGATATCTCTATACTTTGAAAGAGCATATACCACTGCATCATTTGTAGGTAATATTATGCTATCATTAAGATCTTCTGAAAGATTCATCAAAAAATCGACTAACATCTTTTCTTTCGTTTCATCCAAAAGATAAGAGGTTGTACCTTTTGGTGCCTTTAAAAATCTTGTAGTATAGCGAGAAAATCTAGTAAGATTCAGGTATCTATCATATACCAGATATATTGGTATATTTTCTCTCCCTAAAATTCTAGCTAAGGAAAGTGCTTGGGTATGCCCACCAATAATAATTACATTGGAATTTGTATACATTGACATTCCTTTATTTTACCTCATAGTTTCTTATAATCCCACAAACGCATTATATCTATATCGCCTGTTATGCACATCGCACTTTTGTAATCATTGGGGATATTGCCATTTTTTATCCAATGTATGGCTAGTTCCTTTAAGGAGGCGATCCATACATTTTCAATTTTTTCATTTGCTTCATTTAGGAGCATTTTTAATGTGTCTATAGTAAAGGGTATCCTTTCAGGGTGCAATTGTAAGATGAACACCCCCTCTTTTTCATTCGTTTCTTCGAGGATTTTCAACCATATTTTTCCAAGCAACTTTTGATTTCTGATGTTCAACCTATCTATCAACATCTCGTCATCCGGC
>JAGMCL010000088.1 GCA_023129165.1 Caldifarciminota bacterium
TGAAAATACATATTCCCTATATTGACACTCGAAGTTGTGGTTTTGTATGATGACATAAGTTCGAGGACATCAGCAAGAATGTTTTTTTTGGTTGCAACCCCCAAAAGTGCAAACTTATAATTTGATTGTTCCTCTCTGGTTACGACATGTAATACTTCAGGTCTTTTGATGCCTCTTTTATACAGGGAGTATCCCATTCTAACAAGTGTTGTAATCTCATTCACAGATGCCCTGACCCTATAGAAGCCTTCAAGATTATAATATATACTCCTGAGGAAATTTTTGGGGACAGTTGTCTTCGTAATCTTTTCAACCTGCTTTAACTTCGTCATATCCAGGGTGCGCATACCCTCGTCAAAATCTCTAAAAGTACCAATTTCCTCATGTATAACAGATTTTATTGCAGGATAAACCTTTTCTCTATCTTCTAACATTTCTTTCGGTATATCAACATCCAAGATATCCAGCTTTGTACCCTGCATATTTCTCGTAGGATGAACTGTTTTCACAGAGAACTTATTTACCTTTTGTAGTCCATGCACTATCTTCCTAATTTCACCCTCTTTGTGTACTATAATCAATTTCAATGACATCGAATCCTTTGTCTGAGTAAGAGGTACAATAAAAACCTGGGGTATACCTGATATTGCATCTTCTTTAATTAGATGTGGTATTATAATCCTTGCATACTGTTCAACACCTCCCTTTTCCTCAACAAATATCTGACGTTTCATCTTTCTTCCTCTCACCACATCCTTGAGAGCCTTTTCCAATTTTGCCCTGTTTTTTGGTGTTCTCTCAAGTTCTATTCTATAGTTCGTTATTCCATCACTTGTTATGAATTCCTTGCTGTATATAATAGTGCTTCCAGGAAATACCTCTTCTATAGTTTCCAGACAATCTGTTAAAGAGAGATCCCTTAAAAAACCAGAAATCGATACACCAGTATACTTCTCATTCTTAATTTTATAGATATCAACATTCACCTGGGGTATACCACCAGAGTCCCTAACTTTTTTCTTCGTTCGATAGTTTGCAAAAATCTGCCTTGCAAGATATTTAGGAGCCCTTTTACCAAGATAATCCTCTGTCCTACCTACGAAAAACTTTAGTGTTTCCTCTTCAAGTTCCTCTTTTATGCTTCCACCTAACATATCTCTCATACATTGTAGAGTTTCTTCAAGTCTCGGTAACTTTCTTAACTCCTTTAATAAAATTTTCTGTTTAACCCCTCCACGACCTTCTGTCAACAATTTCAGAGTTCTCTTTATATACACTCTATCTCCCTTAAACTTTTTATACATATCCAAGGATATTATTTCTACCCCCAACAGGAACAGAAAAAGTGAACTCCCATCCCGTTTTAATGTAAACCCCCTTATATAACAAATGTTCCAATCAAGGTTATGAACCACACTCGTCACTGTTTCAAGCATACCTGGCCAGTCAACACCCAAAACACCTAAAGGGTATAGAGCTGGGAACCTCTTTATTCCTTCCCGGGGTATGTGAAGTATGATATTCTTCTTCCCCTTTTCCCTTTCCCAACTTTCTAAGAGAACTGAAACCATCTCATCCTCTTTCTCCAGAGGTATATACAATTTACCCTGCATAGATGTAAAATACTAAATAATAAAAAATGATTACTAAAATCCCTGTTTTATAGTATGTCCTTGCCCTTCCCAGGTTTAACAGGTTGTGCAAAAAGTCCAAATTCGGTAACCGCAGGCTTCAGCCTGCGTACAATAAATCCAGTGTTTACCTCATTTTGCGCAACCTAAAGGTTGCGGCTACCATTATATTCATTATCTGTCATTGCGAGCGACTAACAGGAGCGCGGCAATCTCATCCTTAACACCTTTTTAACAGTCTGAAGACTGTCACTCCTCATCATATACATTATAACCCAAAAATCACAAAATTACAAGCTTTTTATTCTTTTATCCCGGATTTCATATGGCTCTCTATAATTTGTCTCTGGAAGAAGAAAAAGAGGATGATTACAGGTAAAACAACAAGGGTGGATGCTGCGGAGAGGAGAGTGTAGTTAGTCGATTGTTCCTGTATAAAATACGCTAAACCTACCTGAACTGGTCTTATTTCTTCACGATTCGTCATTACAAGTGGCCACACAAAAGAATTCCAGGAAGCAAGAAGCGAAAATATTGCAATCGTTACTACCGCAGGTTTTGAAAGTGGTACTGCTATTCTCCATAAAAATCCAAGCTCTGAACAACCATCAATAGTTGCAGCATCATAGAGAGCCTTTGGTATCGTTCTGAAGTGTTGTCTTAGTAGAAATATTGCAAAAACGTTAACAATCCAGGGAACGATAAGCGCATAAAATGTATCTATCCAACCAAAGGATGCAAGTATGAGATAACCGGGGATTATATAAACCGGCATAGGCACCATCATCATTGCCAAAAATAGAAGAAAAATTACATCTCTTCCCTTGAATTGCATTCTTGCAAAGGCATATGCAGCAAGAGATGAGGTAATAATAACACCCAAAGTAGTAATTATTGCTATAAACAAAGTATTCAAAAAGTATCTTCCAAAGGGTGCAGCCTTTAATGCGTCAACATAATTCTCCGGTCTTGGAGCCATGGGTATCCATGTGGGGGGAAATTTTACTGCTTCAACAGCTGGCTTTAGAGAGGTTACAACCATCCAGTAGAAAGGGACTATAAAAAGAAGTGCCCCAACGCTTAAGAAGACGTATATCAAAAACTTCTTCATTTAATTTTCTATTGAATCGAAAGTTTATTCGTAATAAACCCTGCGTTCAACCACCTTTCTCTGAACAATTGTGAGGGTTAATACTATCAGAAATAATATCATACTTATTGCGCTTGCATATCCATAACTTGAAAAGTTGAACGCTGCATCGTATAAATGATAAACAAGTACATTGGTTGAACCAAGTGGTCCTCCTGCAGGAGGTCCTGTCATAAGCCATACTGGAGCAAACACCTGAAAAGAGGTTATAGTACTTATAATGAGCACATAAAAGGTTGTTGAAGAAAGAAGCGGCCATGTGATATGTCTGAATACTGAAAATCCACTTGCACCATCTACTTCAGCCGCCTCATAATAGTTACGAGGTATATTCTGAAGCCCTGCAAGGAATATTACCATATTATATCCGATACCCTTCCATACCATCATGATTATTATCGAGAGAAGTGCCAGTGAGGGTCCTGCTAAAACATCGGGCAGATTTCTTCCAATAATAATCTCGAATATCCCTCTCCATTCAGATAACCAGCGTTGTGGAGGAAAGTGAAGAAAAGTTAGGATATAATTTGAAAGACCAATTTTGGGATGATATATCCACTTCCATACCATAGATATGGCAACAATTGATGTTACGACAGGAAGGAAATATACGGTTCTAAAAAAACCAATTCTTTTAATCTTGCTGTTTAACAGCAGTGCAATAAACAACGAAAAAAATATAGATAGTGGAACCACAAATACTACATACCAGAGCGTGTTCGTAAGTGACTGCCAGAAATATGGATCGCTCAATGCCTTCAGGTAATTGCCAAATCCTGTAAATCTCTCTGCTCCTCCTATCCCCCATTTAAACAGACTTACCCTTGCCACATATAGTATTGGAAAAAATCTAAAGACTAACACTATAATAATGGCGGGAAGCAGGTACAGGAAGGGTTTTATTGAAATGCAAATCCTTTTTTTCATTATAAATAAGGACGGTTTTAGAACATTCACCCAGGTTAATTTACGTCCTGTAGAATTTGGATAAAGTGTGGGTCTAATGGATACTCTCCTGTGATAAGTGTAATCGTCTTATAGTCATACCGGCTAATTTTCTTCGTTATTGGGTCTATCTCGAGCAAAAATCTTCCCAC
This sequence comes from Caldifarciminota bacterium, assembly GCA_023129165.1. Classification (GTDB taxonomy): domain Bacteria; phylum Hydrothermota; class UBA3073; order UBA3073; family UBA3073; genus JAGMCL01. The sequence continues at coordinate 3,879 of JAGMCL010000088.1, forward strand.
AGAGGAAAAATCTGGATAGAGTCTAACAATAAGAGTATGAGTAACCGGGTCTTCGTAAGGTTCATATCGTGCCCAACCCGTATATCCCCCTATTATTACATCAATTCCTGGAACATCTCTGGCGAGTTTTTTATCCTTTACAAATCCTATAGATGTGATTGCTATTATTAAATCCACCCCATTTTCTTTCAGTTCGCCAACAATTCTCTTTGCTGTCTCAATCTCACTGAATACAATAATCTCATTCCTTATCTCCCGTAACAGCATAAGGGGAGTGCGTTCAGATATGAGTCCAAAGATACCAATCCTTACCCCTTCTCTATAAAATATCCTGTAAGGTTTGATATAATTGTAATCCTCTTCTTTTACCTTAAGATTTGCAGATAGAAACGGAAAATTTGAAATTTTGGACATTCTTCCCAGTATATCTATACCATACGAAAGCTCTGATATCCCAACTGCTGCAGCATCATATGACAAAAAGTTCATAATTTCCATATACCTTTCCCAATCAATGTCCTCAGGAAGAAAGGTCTCAGGCATAAAATTCCCTGCATCAAGCAAGAGTAAATCAGGATATTCCTCTCTTGCCTTTGCTAAAAGAGTAGAGAGAGATGCTCCCTTTCCAAGAGGGGGAGGAAAGTCAGGGTTCATCCATCTGGCTAAGGTTGGGGTAAAGCTTGCATGAATATCGTTTGTGTGATAAATTACAATTTCATTTGATAAGAACAGTAGAGATAGAAGAAATAGCATAATCTCAATCTCCCTTGTAAACTACATCAAGTTCATCTGTAGATACTGTGAGTATATCCTGGAAATATGTCTCAAATTGCTGAGCAAGTGGTTCTGATTTTATCAATACATTTGCTTCGTTATTATGGGAAAGGGCATAGTATGTCCAGTTTGTTGAGCCGACTATAACAGTGTGACCATCCACAATTATGCACTTACAGTGCGTAGTTATATCCGGGGGATCCCACCATACAGGTACACCATTTGCCTCGAGATATTCTCCGAGACGATTATTCTTCTCTGTGTTACCAGGATTCCAGTCCGATGCATCAAGAATAATTTTAACATCCAATCCATCCTCTTTTGCCTTAATAAGTGCACCGTAAATCCTCCTATTTATACCCTCCGGGTGGTCAGGATAATAGCCACCTGAATACATTATAATGTGTATGGACTCCTCTGCAGATACAATAGCATTGAATAGAGCAGGTGCACAATCCCTGTTGTTTATCATTTCAACACTTTCCGCAGGCACACCCGAACATGCAGTTATTGAGACTGATAGGATAAGTAGAGTGATATATATTGTTTTCATATAACCCCCACAAAAACATATTAAAAATCAAAAATTAAACCTGCTTGCCGGTAGGCAGGTACTCCAAAAAGTTGTCATTGCGAGCGAATGAAATGAGCGTGGCAATCTCTATCCCGAATCTGTCATTGCGAATGAACGAAGTGAATGCGGCAATCTCATCTTTAACGACTTTTTAACAGTCTAAAGACTGTCACTCCATATAATGCTAAGAAATGTGATTGCTTCGCCTGCGCCTCGCAATGACAGATATTTTGCGATTGCTTCGCCTGCGCCTACCATTTTAAGCACTATTATAGCCCTAACGGGATTCGAACCCGTATGACATGGCTGAGAACCATGCATCCTAAACCTTTAGATGATAGGGCCATAGAAGTGCGGAATTAAGCCAGCCTAAATGATTTTACAATATCTACCTTTAGTAGAAAGAGATTTGAATCCTAAGGATTTCTCTACCTCACATATTGTGCCGGAGGAGAGGTTCGAACTCTCACAGGTCTCCCCACTGGGTCCTAAACCCAGCGCGTCTGCCAATTCCGCCACTCCGGCAGGTAGACCTGAAGCGACATAATTATAACATAAAACTAATAAAATGTCAAGAGAAAAAGGGGTATACCAGGCATTCAAAAAGTGGAATTGCTTGCTCTGGATGTTCACCATAATTTAATCACAACCTTCGGGAATCTTAACAACGAAACCCTCAACCTTCATCTCTTCCTTAAAACTATTAGCATCCTCTCTGGAGTAAAATCTACCAAGAAGAGCCTTATGAAAACTTCCATTAAATACAATCATAGTACTAAAATTATTATATTCTGAAATACATCCTTCTGCATTCTTCAGGTCTTTGAATGCACCAATTTGAATGGCAAACAGCTGAATATCGTTAAAACTCCTTATTCTATCTATCCAGTCGTTTGAATCATCCACACAATCACCATCTGAATATTCCTTTAGAATTATTCGACATATAGAATCGGCAATTTGATATTTAGCAGTTACGAAGTAGTATGAAGCCAACCTGGCAAATGCATTATCGGCAACTTTACTCTCAGGGCTTAGGTTAGTAATTGTATTGTAGTATTCTATCGCCTCTTCAGGGTCTCTTGATAGGTTCGCAATATAGAACATACAATATGGAGTTATATCACTTTGAGGATACTTCTGCAAAAGAAATTCAAACTCACTTTTAGCCTCAATAAATTCTCCCTGGTCATACAATTTTCTTACTGATGTATATTCCTCCCAGGGAGTTAATATAATAAGAAATATAAGTGCGCACATATTTCACATAGGTTTTTGGATATTATAATGCATAAATACTTAAATGTCAAGATTTTTTACTTGACTTTTCAATATTTTGTGTTATAATAATTAACGCAGATTAAGGCAATTATATTTGTCATTTTTCCTCATCAACAAGGGGGATAGGTGTCGGCGTTTATATTAATAAAAGTAAGGCCCAGCAGTGCTGAAAAGGTTCTAAAAGCTACAAAAAAATTCAAGCAAGTATCACAGGTTCATCTTGTTACAGGTATATATGATATAATTGCCGTTGTAGACGTCGCAGATTTAAAAGACCTGGGGGAAATAGTAGCTGAAAAGATTCACCGTATTGATGGTGTCTCCTCCACAATTACCTGTATAAAAGTTAAATAAATCAAAGCATATCTTGAGGGTCTACTTCTACTGAAACGCCTTTTGGTATATTAACACTCTGAAAGAACACCTTGGGATTATTTACCTTTATGAGTATATGATACCTCCACTTGCCCTTTATCATTTCTATGGGACAAGGTGAGGCACCAAAAATTTCATATCCCTTTTTCTTCAAACCCTCTGCCACCTTATCTGCCAAATCCTTGGCTTTATTTCTTGTCATTGAATATGACAATATCCTGATCAGGTGGGAATAAGGCGGTAGTCCAAAATCCTGTCTTTTTCCAATCTCCTCTGAATAGAATGCAGGATAATCATTATCTTTTATAAACCCGAATATTGGATTTAAGGGATTATATGTCTGAAGAACAACCTCACCAGCCTTTATCATAGCCTTTGCTCTCAACATCTGAGAAAAAAACCTCTCAGAGGTCCTGAAATCCGGGAAAGATAATAGTGCATCACAGGAGATTATACTAACCAGTGTAACGGAATCCAGTTGCGGTGCTTTCATAACGAGTTGTGTTCCCAGAAGAATGTCTCCCTCTTCTATAAATTGTCTATACGCTTCTTTACACTCTCCTGGTGTTTTAAGTATATCAGTATCCATTCGAATCATCCTCTTGTCCCTAAAGATCGATTTCAGATTGGCCTCCAACCGCTCAGTTCCCTCACCAGGATACACAAATCTTATCCCCCTACATTTTTCACACATATCAGGAGCAGGTTTCTCATATCCACAATAATGGCACCTGAGCATATGTTTTTTTCGATAATAGTTGAGTGTTACAGAGCATTTTGGGCAGTAGGGTATCCATCCACAGTCAAGGCACATACAAAATCGAGAATAACCCTTTTTGGGTAAAAAAAGGATGACCTTCTCCCCTCTTGTAAACCTCTCCCTCATTGTTTTTACAAGATATCGAGAGAGGATAAATTTCTTCTCATCCCTCATATCGACAACTTTTGTAGAAATAGTATTTCCTTCCCTTTTGGTATCTATCAGCCTATACTTACCACAGTTTGAATTATTATACGACTCAAATGATGGTGTAGCACTCCCGAGTATACAGGGTATCTTATCAATCATTGATCTCATAACTGCAACATCTCTTACATTATGCCAGGGACGCTGTCCCACCTTATATGCATCAGATTGTTCCTCATCCACTATTATCAAACCCAGATCTGGAAATGGGGCAAAAACCGCACTTATAGAACCAAAACATATATTGAATCTTCTCCTGCGTATACCTTCCCAGATGAGTCCCTTTTCCCTCTCTCTCAACCTGGAGTGCATAACTACGACACCATCTCCAAAATTTTCTCTCATTATCTCTAATGACTGTGGTGTATGTACTATCTCAGGTGTCAAAAAAATAACACTCCTCCCTTCAGCTACAGTATATTCTATGGAGGTAATATATGTATCTAACCTATTTTTGCCGAATAGAAGGAAGGTCTTGAAGTAATGGGAAGAAATTGCATCTTTTAGCTCGGAATGTAATTTTCTTTTCTTTCGTTTTATAGAATCTCTTACACTATTATCACAGAGAAGCGGCTTACTATTTTTTAAACGGTTTCTCACCCATGGTGGCATCATATGTTTTATACAGACTCCCTGAGTTACACCATAGTACTTTGCCATCTCTAATGAGAGAGTAATCATATTATTACTCAAGATAACCTCTCCATAGAGAACAGCCTTAATAGGTTTTACCCTTTCCAATGTGGTTTTGCTCTTCAAATCTACAACAAAGCCCATCCTTATGGTGTTTTTAAATGGTACCAGCACTGGAATACCGGGGGTTACCCACTCAAATTCTTTATTTAGAAGATATGTAAAATTACCCTGTGTAAGGGCTACTTCCGCATACATATTGAAATCACCTACCCTTTCTTCCAAATCTTGACTCGTTCCCTTTAACAAGCCTTTTAATATTTCCCAGGTGTTTTATCATACTTAGAATAGCAGCAAAGAGGGCAAGATAAGAAATAGGATTATTACCGTATAGGATAAAGCAGGCAGTTGGTAACGCTATACCACTTAGCAAAGAACCAACCGAAACCATTCGAGTAACTGCAACTCCAACACCCCAGGATAAGAGAGCTATCAGGACTGCTGTAGGTGCTAATGCCAGAAAGACACCGAGACTCGTCGCAACTCCCTTCCCCCCTCTGAATTTGAGCCATATACTGAAAATGTGTCCAGATATAGCACCCGCTCCTGCTAAAACCCCGCATATCGGTAACGTAGATGAGAAGATCAAATGGGAAGTTACTAATCTGGAAAATATAAAGGACGGTATGAACCCCTTTAAAACATCGAGTATGCAAACAATCAGACCCGACATCGTACCACAGGTTCTCAATACATTCGTAAAACCAATGTTTCCGCTGCCTACACTCCTGATGTCAATACCCTTAATCCTTGCTATTAAAACACCAAAAGGTATTGAACCAAGAAGATAGCCTACTATAAAGGATAGTACATACATACCCTATTCCTGTTATTATTATAGTATTGTCAAAAAAAACATTTTTCACAATTTAAACTCAATAGGTACACCTAAAAAACCAAATTCCTGCCTTATACATTTTTCTATATACCGCAGATCTCCTTTCGATAGTTTCCTCCTCGTGGTTACCTTGAAGCGTGGTGGGGATGTTGATACCTGAACAAGTCCAGAAAGCCTAACATGCTTCATGATACTTCTCAACCTATCAAGGTCATCCGCACAAACCTTCTTTTTTCTTTCATCATATACCTTGATTGCCTCCTTTAGAGGTTTATCAATGTTCCTTTTAAAATATGCCGACATATATACTAATGGAATATGTAAGGCAAAATGAAGATTGTGCCCAAGAAAATATTTCCCCAAATCACTCTTGTTTGCTGCTATAACAACTCCCTTTCCTCTTCTCAATAAAAGCTGGATAATCTTCTTATCCTCTTTTTTTATGCCTGAATTTGATTCTATCAATAATATTCCAACATCTATCCTCTTTGTATTTGAAATTGTAAGTGCTGTAGTTCCTTTTTCTACATCAGTCCTAATTCTGGAACTCCTTTTTAAACCAGGTGTATCCGCTAATATAAGCTCTTTTCCATGAAATCTTATATTGATATCACACACATCTCTTGTAGTTCCAGGTAATTCATCAACAATCATCCTTTCCTTCCCTAAAAGTGCATTCGTATAGGTTGATTTGCCTACATTTGGTCTCCCCATTATAGAGATCACAGGTAAAGAGCGAGAGGGTCTTTTGTGATGAGAAATTCCTTTTAATATATCGTCTATCAGGTCTTTAATCCCATAACCTTTCAGAGCTGAGATAGGATAGAGATTATCAAAACCAAGTATACGGAAATTTTGAGCTGTAAAGAGCCTATTCCTCCTATCAACCTTATTTACAACAAGCCATACAGGTTTCTCCAGCTTTCTTAAAGTAACTGCAATTTCCTTATCAAACTCGGTAACTCCATCCTTAACATCTACCATAAAGAGAATTATAGATGCCTGTTCCAGTACCTGGTTCAGCTTTTTCTGAACCTTTTCCTTTATTCCATCCTTTGATGGATAGATTCCACCTGTATCTACCATTCTGAATCCCCTACCTTCATTTTCAATCCATTTCTCAATAAAGTCTCTTGTTATACCCGGGGTCTTTCCAACAACAGCTACCTTCTTTCCCATCATACGGTTAAGAAGCGTGGATTTCCCAACATTTTCTCTGCCAGTTATAACAACCATATTTTATTATGTTAAATTCTTTTAAAAGATAGATAAAAGACAACAAACCAAAATATATTAATGCGATTGCTTCGCCTGCCTGCCGGCAGGCAGGTCGTCCGTCAACCGACGGACGATAATTTGGAGTGCCTGCCTACCGTCAAGTAGAGATTACCTTGGTAATGCAGAATGGTAATCTCATTTTTTAATGCCTTTTTAACAGTCTAAAGACTGTCACTCCATAGAATACTGAGAGATGAGATTGCTTCATCCGATTATCATACGGATTCGCAATGACAGACAGTGTTGTGATTGCTTCGTCCCTCAATCCATCGCACTAACAGGAGTGGATATATGTCATTCGCACGACCCCGCCAAAGGCGGGGTACTCCGAAGCCTGCGGCTACCATTTCAAAAATTTGGAGTGCTGTGACCGTGTCACAGCGGTGCATTTTTGGAGTGCTGTGACCGCGTTTACCCTGTAGAGGAATACTCTATAGGGTCACAGCAATGCATAGAATACATCAGTACTTATACCTCTGTCTACCCATTCCAAGGATTATCCCTACTATTCCAAGGAAAACAATCATTGAAGAGCCTCCATAGGATAGTAAAGGAAAAGGCATACCCACAACAGGAAATATACCCATAGTCATACCAACATTTACGACCACCTGGCAGAAAATCAGCGATACAAGACCAAATGCATACAGTGATGCAAACTGGTTTCTCGATTCGTTTGCTATCTTTACTCCCCTCATTATAATCCCAACTAAGGCAACAAAAAGGAGAGAAACACCTAAGAAACCAAATTCCTCTGCAAATGTTGAGAAGGCAAAATCGGTTTGTTTGTGTGGCAAAAAGGCAAAACCCTTTTGTGTGCCTTCCAGAAACCCCTTTCCTAAAAAACTTCCTGAGCCTATAGCTATCTTCGATTGTAAGATCTGCCAACCTATCCCAGCAGGATTAGTCTCGGGTGAAAGAAAGCCCGTTATTCTTGCCTTTTGGTAAGGTAACAATGCCTGCCATACTAATGGATTTAAAAGACCAACAACTATATTAACTACAAAGACTATAATTGCCTCATTTAGGGGGATTTTTGCCCAGTATATTACAGAAAAGAGCAAAACAAGCCAAACAACCCAAATACCCCAGTGGAAAGCTGTGAGGAGAGAAATAAACGGAGATGCCCAAATAAATATGTAAACTGGTCTTGTGCCCTTACAGAAGATAAGCGAAAAGAATATGAAGATAAAGATAAGGGATGTGCCAAGATCTGGCTCAATTAAAACCAGAATAAATGGTATGAGACAAATAACAATTGGTATGAGAAATGAGCGTAGAGACTTAAGCTCAAATCTTCTTATGGACAAAATATCAGACATATAAAGTACTGTTGATACCTTTGCAAATTCTGAGGGTTGGAATGAGATAGGACCAATTTCTATCCATCTCTTTACACCTTTACCTGTCAACAGCACTAATATTAGTAAAATCAATGACAATAAGTATAGAAAGGGAGCAATACTTTGCCAAAAACGAAATGGGACACGTGAAAAAAGAAATAAGACACACAATCCAATGAACACCCATATAACCTGTCTCTGAAAAGCCTCACCACCCTCGTTTATGCTTGCGGAATAGAGTGTAATAAGACCCAAAGCCACTACAAATGCTACAAGCACAAGAAAGATATGGTCAAAATCACTAAAATACTTCATATTCTAAGATTATATCTATCTCTATCTCTCAATTCCTGGCTCTTTTAAAATTCTCTAATAAAAGTTCTGCCGGCAACCATTTAATACCTTTAATATGTCTGAACCATGTAAGTTGACGTTTTGCGTATCTTTTTGTATTTCTCTTAATCAGATATATTGCCTTTTCAAGGTCGATATCCCCTTTAAGATAAGAGATTATCTCGCAGTATCCTATCGAAGATAAGATTGTCAGGGTTTCGCCATATCTGTCAAGTAAAAATTCTACCTCCTCAACCAACCCGTCTGTAATCATGGAATCTACTCTCTCTTCTATCTTCCTATAAAGTTTTTCTCTTTCCATATGAACACCTAAATACTCAACTTGGAAATCCACCGATTCTACCCCCTTTCTCCATTCGGAAATAGGTTTACCAGTATCTTTATAAACCTCAAGAGCTCTTATTATTCTAACCCTGTCATTGGGATGAAGTCTGTCTGCAGTGGGTTTATCAATCCTCATCAATTCCATATATAATTCCTTTGCACTTCTTAAAGATAACCTCTGCCTGAGGGTTAAATCTATTCTTGGCATTGGGAACAGCCCATCAATTAGTGCACTCAGATAGAGACCTGATCCACCGACTATAATAGGATTTTCGAGCTTCCCTATAATCTTTCTTCCATCTCTCGCATAATTATATGCTGTATATCTTTCATTCGGCTCCACTATGTCTATCATATAATGAGAAACCGTATTTCTAATCCTTTTTTTTGGCTTGGCGGTTCCTATGTCCATATACTTGTATACCTGCCTTGCATCGCAAGAGACAATAGAGACCCCCCACCTTAATGCTATTTTAAATGCTATCTCTGTTTTTCCAACACCTGTTGGACCAACAATTGCTGCAATAGTTCTCATTCAACCTTCTTCGTTCTACTTAAGAAACTTAAGAACATGAATCAATTTTAAATATCCATGTATTTCAAGCTATCACTTCATTAAAAGCCTTTTTTATATTATATCACAATTCCAATAAATGTCAAGGAAAAAGTAAATAAAGTATCACCTGAATGGTATATAACTTATTATATTTTTAATAATGTAAAATTTTTCTTGACAAAATGGTTTTTTTGTAGTAAAATCCCATTAGAGTAAATATATTTAATCTATATAGGCTATTCACACTAATGCCTTATCACATGATAGAAGTAAAAAACAAGGGGGTGATGGGTTAATGGCTCTTGAAGGTAGTTTAAAAGATATTGAAATCGGCGACCTCATCCAGATATACAGTAGCAAGGGAAGAACCTGTAGAATTACCACGAAGTACGGTTCACTCGAGGGTATGATCTTCTTCCATGAGGGGAATATTGTCCATGCTTCTGTAGGTCCACTCATTGCCGAGGAAGCCTTCATTCAACTATTAAAGTGGAAGGAGGGTACATTCAAAATTGAAACCGACATAGATACTGATGTGGAACTTCCAAAGGTTACTATTGTAAAAAATACAAATGAACTCCTAAAAGAGGCGCTTAAAAAAATTGAGGGTGGCGAAGATGATGCAATACTTAATACTGTTAAAGAACGCTTAAAGGTAATAGATGGTATTGATAATGTAGCTACACTATCTCCAAACGACCTCTGGGTTGGATCACAAATTGGTAAGAAAAATTACCTTGCAACCATATGTACAAAGGCGGAGATAATGTCAAAAGAAATGGAACTGGGTGAATTTAGATACATACAGATGCAAGGAGATAAGAAAAACTGCTTTGTCTATAAACTTGGAAGTGGCTATCTTATTGCATGGATAAAACCTACAGCAACAATGGATAATGTAAAAACTAAGATTGAAAAAGAGATAACTTAACTACAATAGGTGTTACTATGGATAAAATTGTTGATAAAATATTGTCGATTCCCGAAGTTACTGGGTGCTACATATTTGGTTTAACTGAGGGTATTCAGGCTGGACACGGAACTCCGGATGGTAAGGCGCTTCGCAAAATCTCAATGGAAATTTCTCAAATGGTCGATGCATTTGGGACTGACGATAACATTCCTAAAACTCTACGTGTATCCTACGAGAAGGGTGAAATTACTCTAATACGTGCTGGTAGTTTCTTTATCGTTGTTTTCCACAGTCCTACAATAAACATGTCCCTTCTACGTATTGCAATGAATGTAGCATCCTACGAAACCAAAAAGAGTGTGAGGAGATAAGATGGCTGAATTCGACAGGAAGTCTTTTTTTTACACATTGAACTCAGAGCTGGCCAAGGCAATAGGACCATTAGCTCCCGCCCTTGTTAGTGAGAAGATTAGCCAGCTTGGTAAAAAGGAGAGTAATTTTCCAAAGGAGATGGCTGCTCAACTGGTCGAGTTGCTTAGTACTGAGATAGATGAAGAAGCAATAGAGATACAGTTTCAATCTGCTCTATTGGATATCCTTATAAATCTCTAAAACTCTTCTATACTATTACTCGTATAAAATTTTGTTTGTTGAGCCAAACCCATCTGCTAAAGGAAATCTCCTTTTTAACATATCCTGTAATAAACATAACACTCTTATTGAATAACCAAGTTAAATCTTGTCGTTTTAACTCCTTGTTCAATAATCTATAAAGAAATAGGTATATATACTGAAATTTATAGCTGATAAAAGAGTAAAGAGATATTAAACAATAGACCACAGACATCAGACCATAGACATCAGACCATAGACTATAAAAAAAGTGAAAAGTATAAAGTAATAATTGAATATTGACCCTGATGAAATAGATACTCATTTCACAGGGCAGGCACCTGATGAAATAGATACTCATTTCACAGGGCAGGCAGGGCAAGCAGACAGAAGACTAATTACAAGGTAGGAGCCCCGCCTATGGCGGGGCGATAAGAGAAAAGGGCGTAGGACGAAGAGAGAATATGAAAGCAGAAATGTATGGGTTCGATTTATCGAACCCACAAGGCAAGCAGAAATGTATGGGTTCGATTTATCAAACCCACAAGGCAAGCAGAAATGTAGGGGTTCGATTTATCAAACCCACAAGGCAAGCAGAAATGTATGGGTTCGATGAATCGAACCCACAAGGCAAGCAGAAATGTAGGGGTTCGATGAATCGAACCCATAAAAGAAACGGGTCGGATACCCGCCTGCCGTCGGGCAGGAATCCGACCCCTACAAAAATTAGAAGAAAATAGGCAAAAGATTTTTTGACAAACCTAATATTATAATAAGGAGGATATATGAGTCTAAAAATGAGGGTTCTAAGTATTACCATGAGCGCTATCATCCTCATAGGTATCGGCACCATGGTCTTTGTATGGTTTTCCTTCAAAAATCTTTTGAAGACCGATATTGAAAGAGTAGGTGTTCCTGTAACAAGGGTCTTCTCCAAACAAGCAGGCCAGCTTATTATTGCAGAAGATATGATTTCCTTAAATGGGCTAGTTAATGACACAAAACAGCTGAGTGACGACATTATATATGCCATAATAATAGATAGAGAGGGGAATCCTATAGCACATACATTCTTGTCGGATGTACCTTCTAAACTTCTGAGTATTCCCAGTTTTACTGGTGGGAAAAATTACAATGCCCAATCTTTGAGTATACATGGTATTAATATCCAAGATGTCAGTTTTCCAATTCGTGATGGAACTCTTGGATATGCAAGGATTGGATATACAGAAAAATATTTAACCGTATACTTCAGAGGTTTACTTCTTAGAATGTTCATCATAGTAGCTATAATCCTTATAGTTGGTATCATTGCCAGTATATTTACAGCACGCAGTATCACTAATCCCATCAAACATCTGATAGATGTAACAAATCGAATATCTATGGGTGAAGTTGATGTAACTGTGGATATAAGTTCAAAAGATGAGATAGGGCAACTTGCCGAATCCATCAGAAGAATGGCAGCATCGATAAAAATTGCAATCAAAAGACTCACATGAAAAATTTTGTAAAATTAATCATAGTATTCATATCCATAATCTATCTTGTTAGCTCTTCTGAACTGCAGGCAGTAAAAATAGGAGCCGTTCTCCCACTAAGCGGTGAATTTACATTGGAGGGAAGATGTGCCCTTAGATGTATCGAGATGGCAATAGAAGATGCGGGCAGGAGCGGTTTAACTGACCTTGAACTGATACCATATGACGATAGCTCCACTGTCTCCGGTGCACTATTAGTAACAGAGATTATTGCAAGAGATAATAATTTTATTGCATTGATTGGTCCTTATAATGATTGGTGTGTTCGGGCTATTTCACCTCTCTTAACCAAATACAGGCTTCCTACTATCACACCAAGTTCCATAAATTCAATCATCTCGGAAATGGGAGAATATCTATTTCGTATCTGCCCTAATGACGAATACCAGGGGAGATTTCTTGGTAACTATGCAATAACCAAAGGTAAAAACATTGCGACGATATATGAGGATAATCTCTATGGACAGGGACTCAAGTTCTTTTTTAATGACGAAATAAAATCTAAAGGAGGGGTTCTACTTGCAACAATTCCTTACAGCAGAGGAGTCGATCTATCAAGTGTAATCGAAGCAGATATCGTTTTCATTGCCTGTGGTCCAATCGCGACGATAAATATCTGCGATGAGTTAATCAGGGGTGGTAACCCATTCAAACTTGGAAGTGATGTAATGTCCTCACAGAGATTCAAAAGGTGGGCAAGCAGCAATGCCTCAAGAATTGAACATTTTACCTATATTGATACATCAAAGCAGGAAGTAAAGGCATTCATCGATAGATACAAGGCAAGATATGGTGAATTACCCTGTGATTGGGGTATACTCTCTTATGATGCTGCAAATCTTATTATAGCTTCACTACCATCTGCAAACAACCGAAAATCCGTAAAAAATTTTCTTACAAGTCTCGGCAATGAACGGGAGCCTATAAAGTGTATTACTGGTTCTATATCATTTACCCCAAAAGGAGATGCAGTACGAGATGTTTCTCTTGGAAAGATAATTGAAAAAAAGGCAGTTGTTCAAAGAGTGACCACACTTGAGCCAAATATCGAGAAACCTCAACTTCCACTACCCGATGTGAATGAAGAGGGTGAGTCTGAAGAACCTCAGGTAACCGAAGCTCCTGAATTTGTTGCCTACGATGAACCTCCTCGAGTTAAAAAGATGACCTACCCTAATTATCTCAGACAGAGACAGATTGAATGCTCAGGGATACTTAGTCTAACCATAGACACAACCGGGAAGGTTGCTGATTCTAAACTACTTCGTTCTGATGCCCCTGACTGGATTGGAGAAATCGTGATTGAAGAATCGTATAAGTGGGAATTCTACCCTGCAAAACAGAGAGACAAAGTTATAAAGGTTACTGTTGCATTTCCCTTCAAGTTCCAGATTAAGTGAAATCATAATACAGACAACATATAGAAAAATAGTATGCAGTAGTCAGTAAGCACTATAGGATAAAGCATGGATTAGCGACTATGATAACTGTTACTATTCTCACCTCATTGTAATTATGTCTTCAACAATTCTTACCGCAATCGTCCTCATCATATCAATTGCAGTCGTTTTTATAGTATCAAGGCTTATAAAGAGCCTTTTTGTAAAACTACCCATTTATCTCATCCTTCTATTTTTAGTATACTGTTTCAAATCATCGGAGTTAATAATAACACCACCGAGATTTAAAACACCCTATACTCCAAAAAAATTTCAAATGAATTATTCTGATGTCGAATTTTACACAGATGATGGTGTTAAGATAATGGGTTGGTATATAACCGGAGATAAAAATGAGTCAATAATTCTCTGTCATCCATATGGAATGGATAAAGGCTATTGTATCCCTCATGCAAAATTCCTAAATCGGTTTGGCTATGATATTCTTATATTTGATTTCAGGGCTCATGGAAAAAGTGGTGGAAGGAATTGTTCCCTTGGATATTATGAGGTAAAAGACCTACTTGCAGCAGTATCATTCCTGAAGAAAATGGGAGTAAATAAAATAGGTGTTATGGGTTTTTCTATGGGAGGAACTGTTGCCTTATTTGGAGCCTCCCTCTCTCCAGATATAGATGCAGTAGTGAGTGAAGGCACATATATCTCATTCCATTCTGCTGTATATTCATTTGCAAATTGTTATTATCATGCGCCAAGATATCCCTTTCTACCTCCTGCAATATGGACAGCAGGCATACGGCTTGGCTTCAATCCAAAGGCTCTTGACCTAAATATACTCCTACAAGATACATTCCATGCTCCTGTTTTGATTATTCACAGCACCGAAGATAAAGAGATACCATTATCTGAAGGCTTAGAGATATACAAGATACTCAAAGGACAAAAATATAAGTGGATACTGAGTGATGCGGAACATCTAAAATACTATGCAAAAGATGAAAGGAAATATGAGGAGAAGGTGATAGAATTCTTTAGAACTTCTTTTTAAGAAAAATCACCTTTTTACCAATACTTCTCTCTTCTATATCTAATCTCACGAAATAAACCCCTGGAGGCAATCTCCGTCCCAATTTATCCTTTCCCTGCCACTTAATACATCCTTCTCTATCAAAACCATTAATAAGATTTCGTATGAGCCTTCCGCAGATATCGTAAACACCTATAGAAAGCGGTTCACTTCCAGGATTGATATACCTGATGGTCGTTGAATGGGTAAATGGATTGGGAACTGGTGTATACAGGTATATATCACTAAACTCATCCACTCCTATCCCTGAACCTCCATGTGAATATCCTATACTAATCTCATCAATTACTGGTGAGGAATCAGCGAAAATAGTGGATACTTCAAATATATACCTAACATATCGTTTATCGTTTAACACCTCTGGCAACTGGGTGTTATTCATAACCTCAATCGTCTCAGGTTCTGGCCAAAACAAATTGCTTGTATCTGCCTGTATACCCACAGTTAGGCTACACCCATGTAGGTCTGCATCCCAGTGAATTATTCCATATTCCACTGTATCAATCTCCGTATCGTATACTGACGAGTTAAGATAACCTGTTAAAGCATATGCGGTCCTTGAAATTGGATTTGTCATTATTCTATCCTGTCCTGCGTAGATAAAACCCTCATCTGATTGAAGCAGTGAATAAATATGTGAATTACCAAGAGATATACCAGACCAACTATTTCCTCCATCTTTAGATTTAAATACCCTTCCTGCTCCTGTACCTGCAAGAGTGCCTGCATATATACTACCATCATCTGCTATAATAATACTGTAAACAATATTCGCCTTTGAAAGTCCGCTTCCCAGATCAGATGTCACAATCCAGGTGTCTCCTCCATCTGTAGATTTATATACATATCCACTATCTATTCCTATGCCAGCATATATGGTAGAATCTGCTGCCTGAGCAAGTGCATAACAGACCACATCATAGGAGAAGCCAAGATCCACCCATGTTCCACCGCCATCAGTGGACCTGAATATACAGGATGATGTATTATTCTTTGTTCCAGCAGCATAGATGGTACCATCAAAACCCACAAGTAAATCCCATATTATCGTTGCATCTGTGAGCTCTCCTGTGTTGGTCCAATTCATGCAATTACCTAATTTGAATACATCACCACCTGTCCCTGTTCCTGCAAAGATGGTATCATTCCTTAAGGCAAGAGCATCAACCCTTGTTACACCCGAGAGACTCCCAGTTTGTGTCCACGTTGTTCCTGCATCAGAGGATTTATAAACCTTACCATCTGTGCCTGCAAAAATAATACCACTATGTTCCAGCAAACTATGAACATAGTTAGCAGAGCCAAGATTCCCTCCAGCGGTCCATGTATGTCCATTGTCTTCTGAGAATATTACTCTACCGGTTCCGGATGTGGGGTACTCATCTACCCCTGCATATATTCTTTCTCCTATGGAGAGTAAAGACCAGATATTATTAGCCCCATCCGGGTCACCCATAACCTCCCATGTGCCAGAAGGTGCATTAAGGGTTAGAACTCCAGGATTTCTCCACCCATTAAGGGAACTGCTTAAGTATTTTGTAGAATCACCCCAGTAGAATGTACCACCTCCCCCTGACCAGTCTGTCTGGACCCATTCTAAGGGGTAAACAGAAAAAATCGGAAGAAAGAGTAATATTAAAAGAAAACGTCCATTCATACAATTACCCCCTGGATAAAATTAAAAAATAACAATTATGGTTATCCTTAACGCCTTTTTAACAGTCTAAAGACTGTCACTCCATAGAATGCTGAGAGATGAGATTGCTTCGCCTGCCTACCGCAGGCAGGTCGTCCGTCAACCGACGGACTACTCACAATGACAAATAAGGTAGTGTCATTGCGAGCGACCAACGGGAGCGCGGCAATCTCATACTTTTCCTTCGCAGGCTAAAGCCTGCGGCTACCATTATGTAACTTTGGAGTGCTGTGACCGCGTCACAGTGGTGCATCAACACGGTTGATGCACTCCATAATGCACTCCATAGAATGCTGAGAGATGAGATTGCTTCGCCTGCCTACCGCAGGCAGGTCGTCCGTCAACCGACGGACTACTCACAATGACAAATAAGGTAGTGTCATTGCGAGCGACCAACGGGAGCGCGGCAATCTCATACTTTTCCTTCGCAGGCTAAAGCCTGCGGCTACCATTATGTAACTTTGGAGTGCTGTGA
>JAGMCL010000089.1 GCA_023129165.1 Caldifarciminota bacterium
ATATAAACCTCTTTGCTTATTCCTTTTTCTGTTCACTTATTCTCTTTATCTATAATGAACGGATATTTATTGTGTTATATAATTATATAATACAATTACGCTTTTGTCAAGAAAATTTTTCGAACCACAGACCTGCCCCGCCGATGGCGGGGTGAATGGTTTTCATATTCTTTCATATTATTTTTCACAGTATCAATCTTTCAATACACTATTTATTAGAAATAGCAACAATTTATTTCCCTTGTTTCTTTTAAGGCTTACGCTTGAGTTCACTTGTTCCGCCTTGGCGGAATCAGGTGCAACGATTTGTTATGTGATTCCCTTTTCGCTCTCGAGTATCTTCTTTAGGTTCTCTACTTCTTCTTCAATGTGCTTCTTAGCACTTGAAACCCCTCGCTCAACACTTTTCCTGGCCAAGAGCCTGGGTAACAGCGGAAGTCGAAGATGTACAGTGGATGTGAAAACACATCTGACTTCTTTGGGTTCAATGGAAAAGGTGTTTTTGGGAGCATACCTCCTCAGAAATCGAGAGACAGGAACGAATTCGATTCTTCTGTTTGGGACGACCTTCGTGATAACGAACGTCAGCTTATGAAGTTTCCCGTGGAAATACTCTTCTGCATAAACGACAGAACCCTCTTGCCATGGAGAGCCCTCCATCCAGCGCAGAGTCACATGGTCATTAGGATGCCAAGCACGATAGCTTTCGTCATCCACAAGGTTGTAGAAGAATTCAAATATCTTTTCAGGTGTTGTCCTGATTTCTACTGAATGAGTCAGAAACATGTCTTCCATAAATTTCATATCTCATTTCTCTACCCAACATAGGTTTATCTGTACTAATAAATTTACAATCACGGCTTAAGATAGGCATATAAACATCTTTGCTTATCCCTTTTTCCGTTTACTTATTCTCTTTATTTATTTGGTTACCATTCCAATTTTCTATACATATAAATTTTATCATAATAAACTCAAATTGTCAAGTCTAAATTTCAGTTTTCAGCCTAACCCCCAATTTTTTCTGAAATTTGTTAGAAAGCTGTCCGTTCCTTCTTAGCCACAACAACGAAGTTCCCACCTAAGTATGTCCATTCGTGCGTCCAACTTCCCGGGGGAGCCTTGGGATCCGGCCTTACGTTCCGGGACAAATCCTCGACCTGTCGAATTGAGAAGCCGACCTCCAGAAGCCCGTTGAATATATCATCCATGTAATGCCGAAACTCAATGCCGCCGTCTTCCCGTCGATCTATCTTCTCGGCGTATGGTTTCGCTACCCGATAACCGTTTCCGTCCCAGGTGACGAAGTGGATCGCAGGCTGGCCCCAATCTGTACGGTACAGTCCACCTGACCTCAACACCCGAGCGACCTCGCGGTAGACCTGCCGCGCATCGGGGACATAGCAAATAGAGGTTCCATACACGATATCGAACGATTCATTATCCAGACACGAAATATCGCGCATGTCCGCGTGGATTGTCGCTATCTCGTATCCATAGTGCGCCGCCGCCTTCCTATCCCCCTCAAGCTGCCCCTGAGCCAGGTCGACAACCGTTACCCGCGCGCCAAGCAACGAGAAAACCACTGACTGTTGTCCGCCGCCGCACGCGAGACAAAGCACATCTCTGCCTTCGACCTCTGCAAGTATTTCACGGGGAGACATCACTGTCAGCGGCTCTGGTACATGTGCAAGCGTACCTCTGACGTATTGCCGAATAACGTCGGGGTGAAGATCCAGCCAGGGGATTGTGAACCCGCATCCCTTCTGCACCTCTCTCTCCCAAAGTCGTTCGTTCGCCGCTGCGATTTCGTCTTTTTCTTTCATGTGGACTCGACTTTTTAACATCTTGGATCACTTGCTGGTATGAAGCGCCAGCGGAATACCAGTCAAGTGCACCCTTTTGTTTGGTGATTAAAATTCATGCAAAACCCAAACATTAGGTTCTACGTATTCTCCAAAATCATTTTCTAAATCAATACAAACAGGATTCAATGCGCCTTCAACTACATAGTCCCCACTGTTCCCGAAATACATACCTGTCCACTCCTGCCATTGTGCAACAGTGCCTTTCACAACCATCGAAGGATTGGCTTCCTTTACAATCTTTCCTCCATTCTTAACATGGATCTTGAGCCATGGGTCAAAGGGAAGTTCTGATTTCTCCCATTGCATGTAGTTCTTCATGGAGACCAATGGATATTTGGATTTTAGCGTCGGCCTTACCGGGATAATAAGTTTGGTGAATCCGTGTTTGTTTCCGATTTCTTTCACAACCTTCAAAATTTCTGAACTGATTCCTTTTCCTGAGTATTTCTTTCTGACAACGATAGCCAATGCACACAAACAATTTGCAGTCTGTTGATTTTTCAAAATGACTTCCACGGCTTGATCAAATCCCGCAGGAAGGCCGTTTACCTTTCCGTCCCAATCAATCGGAAAGCAGTTGGCCAAGCCAACATAATCAGTTTCTTCCTTGAATAACAATTGGTACTGGGGATAAATCTCGTAGAGGCTTCGCCAATACTTTTTTATAATCTCGTCCTCACTCAAAAAGGTAGGCCAAGGTTCACTGTGAATATCGTTTATTACATCAATCAACTTTGGATTATTGGATAAAGTATCAAATTTCATTTTTATTACACCGAACATAGGTTTATCTGTACTAATAAATTTACAATCATGGCTCATGATTGGCATATAACTCTTTGCTTATTCCTTTTTCTGTTCACTTATTCTCTTTATTTATAAAGTTTTTAGACATAATACCCTTCTATATACTAATTTTCTTATACGGCTTTAATATGGCATATAAATGAAAATTATATTATATCTGCGATATTACAAAAATGAACGGATATCTATTGTGTTATATAATTATATAATATAATTATGATTTTGACAAGAAAAAATTGGACGTCCCGCCTTTGGCGGGATCCTGAAGAAAGCGGGACAGATACACTCCGTTAAATAATGTAATGATAAATATCAGAGCGTTTTTGAAACAGTTCTATTTAACAGGGACTTGTAAGAGACCTGCCTGCCCCGCTAAAGGCGGGGTAAGAGATTTATCTTTTATTTCAAAAGAACTAATTTAACTGGAATTATCAGAAGGTTAAAGACTCGAATGGGCTCTTATCCATTACATCTAAAGATCTGTATCAATACGTATTCTACGAAGAGGTTCTTGAAATGGATATGAGAATTTAAGAAGCAGTTTTATTTTTAGTCTCATGCAAGTCTCTTACAAGTCCCTGTTGCTTTTTGAAAAGAAGTATCTTTTAAGTCTCGTTCAATCCCTGTTAATGTATAGTTTACTATGCAATACCCCAGCCTACTCTGATAACACTGCATCTGTCATCTTAAGCAGTTGATTATCCTGCAGATTTCGCTGCTGCGAAGCACCTGATGGGCATGCTGCTATACAACTGCCACAACCTTCACACAGTATCTCATTCACCGTGGCTATCCTTTTACCCTCTTTAATTTCTAACACCCTTGAATCATATGGGCAGAGTGAGATGCATATACCACAACCACTGCAAAGGTCTTCATCCACCCAGGCAACCATTGGATCGTGTGAAAGCTCTTTATGTCCAAACATCTCCATAACCTTACTTGCAGAAGCTGATGACTGCGCTACAGTATCTGGTATATCCTTTGGGAAATGAGCACATCCTGCAATGAATATACCAGGAGTTAGGCTCTCTACTGGTCTCAGCTTGGGATGGGCTTCTGTTAGAAACCCATCTTTATCAGACTGTATTTTTAGTATCTTTGTTAACTTATCTATATCGGATGCCGGGGTCATAGCAATTCCAAGAACAACCAGATCAGTTCTCACCTCTAATGGTTCACCCGAAAGAGTATCTACAGCATGAAGAACCAATTCACCATTATCCTCGTATACTTTTGACACCTTACCTCTTATGAAGTTTATCTTTTCCTCTTCCTGGGCACGTTGAACAAATTCCTCATAATTTTTACCGTCTGAACGAATATCGATGTAGAACACAGTAGCCTTACCTTTCGGGACACGATGTTGGTATAGCATTGCCTGTTTTGCAAGGTACATACAACAAACCTTTGAGCAGTAAGATTTGTGTAGTTCTGGGTCACGAGAGCCAACACAACTTATAAATGACACACGTTTTGGTACTTTACCATCAGATGGTCGTTTAACCTCACCCCCTGTTGGTCCTGATGCAGAGAGAAGTCTCTCGAATTGTAAGCCGGTAATTACATCCTTGTATTTTCCAGCACCATATTCACCAATCTTTTGTATGTCATAAAGTTGATAACCAGTTGCAACTACTATAGCCCCTACATCCTCCTCTATGACCTTATCTTCTTCTTCGAAATCTATTGCCTTCAGCTCACATACCTTTTCACAAACACGACATTTACCAGTAGCAAAATATCTGCAGTGTTCCCTATCTATAACCGGTTTGTTGGGTACTGCCTGTGGAAAAGGAACATAAATAGCCTTACGTTTGGAGAGATTTTCCTCAAATTCAGAACTTACCTTGGTCGGACATTTCTCTATACATAATCCACATCCTACACATTTGTCCCAATCAACATAGGAAGCCTTCAATCTAATATTAACCTTGAAATTACCAACAAAACCAGATATATTATCAACCTCTGCATAAGTATAGAGTTTAATATTCCTATTCTGTGCAACCTCAACCATCTTGGGTGTCAATATACATTGAGAGCAATCAAGTGTGGGAAAGGTTTCTGAAAGCTGAGCCATATGACCACCGATCGATGGTGATTTTTCGACTAAAATAACCTCATATCCTGCATTTGCAATATCAAGAGCAGCCTGTATACCTGAAATTCCTCCACCGATAATGAGTGCACGTTTTGTTATTGATACAGCAAGGGGCTCGAGTTCCTCATTAAGCTTGACCTTTTCGACAAGACTTCTTATTATTCTTATTGCCTTCGCTGTAGCCATATCTTTATCATGGTGTACCCAGCTGCAATGCTCACGTATATTTGCCATCTCACACCGATAAGGATTAAGACCAGAGCGTACAGCAACATTCCTGAAAGTTAGTTCATGCAATGTGGGAGAACATGCTGCTACAATCACTCCATTGAGCTTCTTTTCCTTTATACGTTTCTGTATCATACTCTGTCCTGGTTCAGAACACATATATTTATATTCCTCTGCATGAATAACACCGGGATAATCTCCTATTGCCTTAACAACATCACTTATTCGAACTATTGAGGCAATATTAATACCACAATGACACACAAAAACGCCTATTCGCTGTTCCATAATGAAAAACCTCTGTTTATTTTAGAAAAACTTTAAGGTAATTCGATCTTATACTAAACTATAGCTTATTACATCAGGGTGCCCTTTTCTTTGCTTCGTTTTCCCGCCTATGGCGGGACAAAAGAAATGAAGGTAAAATAACAGAAGCAACGAATGATATTGATGCAAGTAACTCTCTTTATGCCAGATGTTTTATTATCACCAAACTTGATAATATTTTACTAAAGTATCGAAATAATCTATATCAAATCAATAATTCTGGTTTTACATAATGAAGTTCTAATCCCATATATTTACTATCTATACCTAACACTTTCCCCATAATCTGAGTGAAGTATACAACAGGCATTTCCTGAAAATCATAATATTTCTCCTTCACTTCCTTCTGCCTTGCATCAAGATTAAACTGACACAAGGGACAACTTGTGACAATTATATTCGCTCCTGAAGACCTTGCAATATTTACCATTTTATATGTTCTCTCTACTACAAGTCCAACTTCATTAACAGTATTATATGAACCACAACACTCATTCCTATAAGGGTAATCAACAACATCTGTATCTAACGCCTTAAGTAAATCCTCCATTATAGTTGGATTTTCAATATCATCAATAGCAGCACTACGGGGTCTTAAAAGTAGGCATCCATAATATGGGGCAATTTTGAGCCCCGAAAGAGAAGCTTTTACCTTTTTCGATACATTTTCAAATCCTACTACCTCCTTTAGAAATGTCAGCATATGTATAACCTCTACATCACCTTCATAGTCCTTCTCCCTTTCCATAAAACTATTAATCTTATATCTTGCATCTTCATCCTCCCTGAATAGCTCATTTGCCTGTTTAAGAGTATTGTAGCACATTGAACATAGTGTAACTACCTTATTATCACCCTGTTCTTTTACCCTTATGAGATTTCTGATTGGAGCCAATTTATGCATTAAATCATCGGATGATAGTGAATAAACAGTACCACAGCAATTCCACCTTTCGAGTTCCTCAAGTTCAAAGCCAAGTATTTTCATGGACGCTTTAGCAGAATCCTCGAAATTCCTTGCACTTGTCTTAAGAGTACATCCAGGGTAATAAAGCACCTTCATATTAATTAGTTACTGGTAAAAAATTCATCCAGAATGTCAAATTCCTAAATTCCCAGTTTCATTTTAAGGTTGGCTACTCTTTGCATCAGCAAGCTGATGCACTCCAAAAGCAGTATTTCACTACTCCACACTTGCCGAATCTATTTGACATTTAGATTTTCATTGGAAATTAGAAACCTGCCCCGCACTTATGCATACCCTCACACCTATTAGGTGCGGGGCATAAGTGCGGGGTGAAGATTTTGAAATTTTGTTGTCCTCATCTGTGTTTAATGCATATCTTGGGATTATCCTGTTTGTTTTCTAAAATTAGCAACTAAAGCAATCTGAGGGAGCTCATATACATTCTCCCTTCTTACATCCTTTATATCTATATGGTCAATGTCCTCCCTCAAATGAATCTCCCTTAATGCCTCCATTATTTTTGAAAGGTCAATCCCCCGTGGACACCTTACGCTACACATAAAACAGGAAGCACATACCCAAATTGCATTACTTTTCAAAGCAAGTTCAACACGACCAATCTGTATCAGTCTTATAACCTGATTAGGGAGAATATCCATTTGTTCAACGCTCGGGCACCCTGCTGAACATTTTCCACACTGATAACATGCATATATATTTTCTCCTGAAATATCTGATATTTTGTCGATTATATTATCCATCGGTTATTTTACTCCTTTCTTCTCAATTAAATTTACCAATCTGTTAAGTACCTTTACTCCTATTAATTTATCAGCAGGCTCTGGTTTTATTCCAATAATTAGTGTCTTTATACCCCAATTATTTAAATATTCTGATACAATGGTTAGAGAGGAGGAATGGGTGGAAATACCCTGTAGAGATAATTGTTCCGGTAGGATAATTCTTACATCGTCTCGCTCGGTAAAGTATACTGTATCAATAATAACCAAAGTCTTTACTTTTCTATTTATAATCTTATCCAGATAATTCTCAGGAGTAACTCCACAATCTATAAACTTATCCGGGTATATCTCTCTACCTCTTCTCGCTATCTCTATCCCTGCTCTATCAAAGTTTTTTAATTCATTACCTACACCAACTACTAAAAAATCATCATCTATATAATCTTCTAATTCAGAGAGAATCATAAAGTATTATTCGATGCCTGCATTTTGGGCATGTAATAGTAAATAGGTCCTGTCTTTTATCAAAACTTACCTTTGTTTTAATATCCTCAGCAATACCAAGTTCCTCCAACTTCATCACTATAAAACCAAGCTGTACAGCTCCCTTTTCCTGGAGCTGGTCAATCAACCATAATATATGTTTCTTAGTAGCTATCGGTCTTCCACATTCTTCACAAACAAGCAGTTCTCGCTCAACTGTGTCTACAAGGTCCTTTCTATCATAAACTGCCAGAGCAAATTCAGGGACCATCTTTACTCCGGATTTACAGGTACAAATTCTTTCGCATTCACCACAGTGAATACATTTATCTAAATATCTTATAACCTTCCTCTTTTTATTCTCTATATCATCTATCACCTCAATAGCTCCCGGAGGACAGACTTCCGCGCATGCAGTACAGGCAAGACAATCATCCTGCTGAAATTCAGGTTTCCCCCTAAATCTTGGATGTATATCTGCCTTTCCAAACGGATATTTCGTAGTATAGGGTCTCGAAAAGATATACTTTAGTGCCTCTTTTAATTCTCTTAATTTAGGATAACGTATTTTCATTGGTCTTCTTCGTATTTATCACACACTGACTTCTTCCAGAGCTTTATGCCAGACTTGTGTGCACCTCTTCCTAATGCATGGGAACCAGTTGCAGATGTAAAAAATATCAATATTACAGCTAATAACGCCTTTACCCCAAGAGAGTTGAAACCACTGAGTACGCATACACCTATCAATATTCCCCACGTTCCTACAGTAACACCTTTTGTGGCTGCCTGCAGCCTGTTATAAACATCAGGAAGTCTGATAAGCCCAAAGGAACCAAAGAAATCAAAGGCGACTCCGATACCTATAATTATAAGTCCAATAAGTTCTCTCATTGCTTATGTTTAATGTTTAATGTTAAATGTTGTATGTTTAATGACCTTTCAAATTATACATTTCAAATTTTTCATTAAACTTTTCTTCTATCGCCCCGCCAAAGGCGGGGCTCCTACCACTTCTTGATCATCGATCACCTGAAACCTGTCACCTTTCACATCCCACATTTAACCTGGTTCAGTCAAATCTCTTCTTTTCCAGGTACTTAGCAAGTGCAATTGTACCGATGAACGATAGGAAAACCCATGCTAATGAAATATCAATAAGGAATTCTCTTTCAAGCTTTACAGCAAGAAGGGCACATACGCCGACAACTAAAACCCCAAGTATGTCTATTGCAACCATCCTGTCTGCCAGTGTCGGGCCAAGTGCAATCCTTATTAAACAAAGAAAGCAAAGTGATATTAAAATTATGATAAAGATACCCATTGATAATTGTTAAATGTTTAATGTTAAATGTTATATGTTTGATGCCCTTTCGCCTTTCTCATTTTTCATTAAACTTTTCTTCTATCGCCCCGCCAAAGGCGGGGCTCCTACCACCTAACACCTGAAACCTATCACCTGTTACCTTCTACATCCAACATTCAACATTAAACCTACTCGCTACTCACTATTTTTATCCCGTTGAATGTTTACTATTCTATCGGGACTCGCTACTTTATCCACATTCCACCTTTCTTATCTCACTCAAATATCTTTATAAGTAACCATTCAAACTTTTTCACAATTAATCTTGTGGCATTCTCTTCATCCTCAGCATAAACCTTTATCCAGTGAATGTATAAGTATTCATCCTGGATATCAACTGTGAGTGTACCTGGTGTCATAGTAATCGAATTTGCCAGAACTGTTCTTCCTATTTTTGATTTGAGTCTTGTCTTAACCTTCACTATACCAGGCTTTATTGGCATTTTTGGGTGAATTACCCTATATGCTACGTCAACGTTTGCCTTTATACACTGTAAGGTAAAAATGGGCATATAAACCAAAATGAGCCAGAAATACCTTTGTGGTTCAAACCATTTGATCGGTCTTTGTGAAAATCTTTTTCCAAAGATAAGTGTCACGAGCAATGAGATAGCAACACCCACCAGAATGCTTTGAATATTATATGGCCATAGCTGATTAAATGGCCAGGTCAATAGCAGCCAAAGGATCATTGAATCTATAAATAAAAGAAATCTCCGCATACCTTTTGTTATATGTTACATGTTAAATGTTATATGTTAAATGTTATATGTTAAATGTTATATGTTAAATGTTATATGTTATATGTCATTTTATAATAATATTGTTTTTGCATATTCGATACCATTTTCTAAAACTTCAACCGCTGGATTCAGCAATACTTCTCTAACCTGTGGTAAAAGAAGAAGACCCATACCTATACAAAGAATAGCCAGCAGAACCATTGATACTCTCATAAATCCAGGAACTTCTTTTATCCCCTTCCATTTTTCATTCAAAGGACCAAAGAATGCATATCTTTGAACCTTCATAAAAGAAGCTAAAGTGAGTATACTTCCTATTATCGCCCAAATAGCAAAACCAATACGGTTTGCTTGAATACAGGCAATTATGATAATCAGTTTGCTCCAGAAACCATTAAATGGAGGAACCCCGGCAATTGACATAGAAGCGATAAAAGAACTATTTCCAGTTACGGGCATTCTTTTGTTCAGTCCGCCCATCTGCTTCAGATCTCTCGTACCTGTGGCATATACAACTGCCCCAGAATTCAAAAATAAAAGGGATTTAAATACTGAGTGATTTAATAGATGAAACAACCCACCCAGAATTCCCAATGGAGTACCAAGTCCTATTCCTAATATTATATAGCCAACTTGTGATATGCTGTGATAAGCAAGAAGCCTTTTAAAATCCCACTGTCCTATGGCTGAGACCACTCCTCCCATTATGGACAAGGTGCCCAATACAAGTAGTATATTTGAAAATACAGGGGTCATTCCAGTGATATTGAATACAATTCGAATCAGGACATAGACTCCCAGGGCTTTTATTAGAACCCCAGATAACATTGCTGAGATAGGTGCGGGTGCTGAAGGGTGCGCATCAGGTAGCCAGGCATGGAACGGTACAATTGCTGCCTTCATTCCAAATCCCATTATAAACAATCCACAAACAAAGTTTACTAATTGGAAATGGGAAATAGAGGATACAGAATTCAAGATACCTGATTCTGAATTTTTAATTGCTATAACCCTTGCCATATCTGCCATATTGAGCGTTCCTGTATATGAATACAACAAGGCAATTCCCAAAAGAATAAAACTTGATGCAATGGTTCCCATAACCTGATATTTAAAGGCGGCTTCGAGTTCCTCAGATTCAGTCCCAAAAGCAACCAGTGAATAAGAAGAAATAGCAGCAATTTCCAAAAAGACAAACAGGTTGAACATATCACCAGATAATATAACTCCATTCATACCAGCCAACATAAGCAAAAAGAGGCAGTAATACCTATTTTTCTCGGTAAATCTTTCCATATAATTTACTGAAAATATTGTTGACATTAAAGCAATAAGGTTCACAATAATAAGCATAAGCGTTGAGAGTCCATCTTTAACCCAATATATTCCAATCGGTATACCATTAACAGGTTCCCAACCTCCAATCTTATAAACGATGGTTCCAAAGCGTATGATTATCAATGATAAGATAAAAAGACTGAGATTTATTATATTTGCAAAGATATCTCCGAATCTCCTTGTTCTTACTAAGGAGAGTACAAACGCCCCAAAAAGTGGCAAGATTATGAATAATGGAATATAACTCATTGCTAATTGTTTAATGTTATATGTTTAATGTTATTTATACTGATTGGATTAATTTTGCCATCTTATTGCAAATTTCTAAACAGTTTTGTCTCAATTCATTCTTATATTCATCCGTTAGGTGACCTTCTCTGTGAACAACAGTTATTGTAGGTATACACTCACGCGCAGAATCAAGGCTTGTTCCATAATACCGTATTTTTTCCTTAGGTGATTTCTTATCGCTTCCTTCAGCTATATTATTGACAATAGACATTCCAGCTCGAATAACATTATTTCCCAAAAAAAACCTTAGGTCAGGAGGAAGATTTTACGAAATTGTTATATTTTTCCTGTTTACCTCTGTCCATTTTACATTAAACATTTCACATTGAACATTTCACAATATTTCATCCCTTCAACTTCCTTATCTTATCAATATCAAAAGTTCCGTATTTCTGATAAACCCTGACGGCTATTGCAACAAGCAAGGCAGTTGTGGCAAGACCAATTACAATAGCTGTAAGAACTAATGCCTGAGGTAATGGATCAACAAACTTAACATACTCAATTCCCTTAACCTCAATAGGAGGCATACCTTCACCTCTATAACCTATCATAGCAAGTAAAAGAAACAATGCATAATCTATTATGCAGATCGAAATGATTATCTTTATAAGGTTTCTCTTAACCAGTACACCAAAGAGACCTATTAAAAAAAGTATGATTGGCAGAATAAAAACCATGTCTTATGTTAATTGTTATATGTTAAATGTTTTATGTCCCACCACATTTCACATTGCACATTTCACATTTAACGTTCAAACAACACCAGTGCCAGCAATATTGTTGAAATGGCTCCTCCAACTTCAGCTGCAATTGCAATATTACAGATTGGTATTATACCTGAACTAAATATTGTAAAAGGAATTCCCTTGCCTAAAAAATTCAGAAAAAATATCCCGCCTATTAGCAGACCAAGAGAACCTACAAGCCAGAAAAGAAGAATACCTGAAGACTCCAATCTGGATGTTGTTCTCCTCTCTTGTATTAGTCTTTCTTTCTCACCTCCGAATGCAAGCACCAGGAGTATTATGGCACCAGCTACAATGATCCCCCCTGCAAATCCACCACCTGGTGTAAGGTGACCATGCAGAGTAATATATATACCAAAGACAATAATCAATGGAGCAAATATCCTTGAAACTGTTTTTACAATTTCACTCATTCCGCTTGTTTAATGTTAAATGTTTAATGTTAAATGTCCTACCACATCCCACATTTCAGATTTAGAGTTTGTCATTTCTTCCGTCCTATTTTTCGGAGTACAACAACAAGTCCTATCACCGCTGTAAATAGAACTGTCGCCTCACCGAGTGTGTCAAACCCCCTAATATTGAGTATTACAGCAGCAACAAGATTGGGAGCTCCTGTCTTATCAAACCCTGATGTAATATAATCGGATGCCATTCTTAAATTTGGATTTCCAAACTCAGGCAAGAAACGGAAAACCTTAATGGAAATCAGTAGAAATACAATAAAGAAGGCTGCGCTTCCTATATAGATTGATACTCTTGACAGCCTTCTTTCATCTGGTGAATCCACTTCAGTTGTTTTTATTATAGCTGCAATTAGGATTACCAGGGACATTGTTTCAACTACTATCTGTACTATCGCCAGATCAGGTGCTCCAAGGAACATAAAAGCCAGGGCAAGACTGAATCCAACTATTCCCATAGATATAACAGCTGCTATAAGATTATGAACCCAGATGGCAAGAATTGCACCAAGTATCATCAATATGCTTAGTAAATAAACCTCCAACATAATCTATCAAGTGTAATGTTTTATGTTATATGTTTAATGACCTTCCACATGCTTATCGTCCGTCAAACGACGGACTCCTACTTTTAATTTACTATTTTCGATTTTAGATTCCTGTCTACCGACAGGTAGATACGATTGCCTTTTTCCTTTTACCTTTTCCTTGTCTCTCTTCAATATTCAATAGTTTACCCTGCCTGCCCTGTGAAATGAGTATCTATTTCATCAGGTGCTTGTCCTGTAGTATAGCGTACAGGGTGAAATGAGTATCTATTTCATCAGGGTCAATATTCAATTATTACTATTCCTCCCTTTTCCCCACAATTTTAAATTGCTAATTGCTAATTTTGCATTGATAATTGACTTCAACTTCCCTCTTCTCGCAAGGCTTAAGCCTTGCCCTACGCTTTACGCACTACTCTTTTCTTCTACACTCTCCACCGGTTCCCCGTTTCCCATTTAAAATCTAACATTAAACATTTAACATCTAACATCCAACATTTCACATTCAACATTTCACATTTCTTCTAATGCCACCAAGACACGAAGGCACAGAGTTCTTTTATTTACTGATTACTGATAACTGATGACTTTCGCTCTTGCCTCTTCATCCTTCTCTTATCGCCCCGCCTTTGGCGGGGCTCCTACCACATTTAACATTTAACATTCAACATTTCACATCTTTCGCTTCACATTATTATTAAAATTATTACCAATCCTATTACAATCCATAATAGGTAGAATGGTAATGAGCCTGTATGAACATATCTGAAAATCTTACTAAAATAAAATATCCATTTCTTAAAAATTTCATAAATATCAAAATACATCTTCTCAGCCCAATCATAAACCCTACTAAATATACCAATCTCTTTGATTGTAAGATAAAAATCTGTTCCGGAAACCTTCATTTCAGGAGTAACCTTTTCACCACCAATAAACGGTGGTGTGACCCTTACTTTTATCCTTGATATACCATAGATTAGGAGTCCCAGGATTACGCCTATAATTATCAATCCCGCTGAAAGTTCGGGCTTCCACATACCGGTAGTGGTAAATGGTACTATCTTCCTAAATACTGGATTGATAATTACAGGATAGGCAAAAATACCAAGCACTATACAGGCTACTGCAAGGATGAGCTGTGGAATAATTAATGTCCAGCGTCTTTTGAACCTAATAGTGCCCTCAACGTCTTTATTCTTCTGTTTCCTTGCAAGAAATATTGAGTGTATAAGCTTCATAAAACTTGCCAACGTGAGTGCACTACCAAATAGAGCTGCAATTAAACATAATGCAGGAATAAATGGATTGCGTGTATTAAATGTGTTAATTACTCCCTGGTAAATCATCCACTTTGAGAAAAATCCATTCAATGGCGGTACACCTGATATAGCAAGTGAAGCCGTAAGCATAGTAAACAGAGTAAGAGGCATTTTCCCTGCAAGCCCGCCCAAGCTATCCAGATCATCCGTTCTTGTATTCTTTTCAACCTCGCCCAGTCCTAGAAAAAGGCAGGACTTATAAATAGCATGGTTAAACATATGAAAAAGCCCTCCTGCTATCCCTATTGGATTACCCGTTCCAATGCCAAGCACCATATATCCCACCTGTGAGACGGCATGATAGGAAAGTAATTTTCTGCCCGAATGCTGTATCATAGCCATAAATACTGCAAAAATTATGGTCAGTGCCCCAGAAATCATTAAAAAAGCCGAAAGACCGGGTGTCAATTTATAAATAGAGAGAACGCACCTTGCAAGCAGATAAATACCAAGAAGTTTATCCAATGACGCTGGCAGATAAGCAGTCACCGGAATGGGAGCGGTTGAAGCTGTTGGAGGAATCCATGTATGAAAAGGCATATTACCAGCCTTGGCAAAAGAGGCAATAACAAAGCAGATGAAAGAAAAAGTAGATAGTAGCGAGTAGTTAGTAGTGGGGGAGATTTCTGTTATGTTAAACGAAGCGGTAAGCTGCCATAAAATTCCAATTCCCATAATTAAAAAACAATCTGATGCCCCAATAATTATGAGCGATTTCTTTGCTGCATCATTGGCACCCTCTTTACCCAACTGAATCATTAAATAGAGGGTAGCTCCAAGGAATCCCCAGAATATGAGCAGGATTATTAAATTATTTGAAATTGCAATGGCAAAAGCCGAACCCAGAGTAAGGAAAAAGTATGCAAAGAACTTATTTACATTATTAATTGAGAATTTTTCATTCTCTATATTTGATTTTTGATGTTTAATTTTTGATATTTTCACATATCCTGCCCCATATACTGACACAATAAAACCAAAGAAACCGATACCGAGAAAGATGAACCTCGAAAGCAGATCTGTTATAACTACCCTATGAGCAAAAAGAGGTATAGAGTAGTTGAAAAATATTATTATCGAAAGGACAAAATTAAGGATTCCTATTATAGGTGCTACTATTTTAGTAAACCCCTTTAATTTTTCAGGTAGTAAAAGGAATATAATCCCTGCAATAAGGCTTATTTCTATCGGCAATAAAATATTCATATCAGAATGTTTTTAGGTGGCACAGACATCCATGTCTGTGTCATTTCAGACCTTCCAAATATAGCCATTTATAATCTTCAGGATTGCCTACCAATCCTATCTTCACTGGGTTATTCATAATATAATTCATCTTTTCCAGTAACTCACTCTCACTCCTCACAATTCTATCAAAGTTCTCGTCTAACCAAATAGCTCCAGACCTTCTGAGCATTTTATTAATCTGATTTGATGAGTAACTTTTAATACTGTGAAGAATTTCCGCAAGACTAAAGAAGGATTCTGGAAATTTCTCCAAAGGTTGTAAAATAAGATGTGCGTGGTCAGGCATTATTACAGCTCCAAATAAGTTGAACTTCTTGTCTTTCCAATACAAAATAGAGTTAACTACAATATCCCTGGCACTTTCTGGAAGGACAGTATCTTTAGATGTTCTGAAAGTAATAAAATATACACTTCCAGGGGATTGCCAATGAGGAAGATTCCTTCTATAAATTTTGAATTCTCTCACAGGCTGGAAGCCTGTGCCACCACCCCTGTTACCAGACTGTCCCACTATATTATCTTTTATAATTCTCATAACATTTCTTGATTTTCTCTGTCTTTTCCTGTGATAGTTTCAATAATTCTTTCCAGTTATACTTTGATTTCCCATTCTCAACAGCCTGTATCCTTTCAGTACAGCAATAACATGGGTCTACGGCAGCAAGTGTAATACATGCATCAGCTATATCTCCATCAATAACAGCCACCTCATTTGATAATACATTTGTATAGGAAGGTGCCTTTATCTTATGTCTATAAGGGGTATTACCTCCATCAGAACGTACATAATGAAATACCTCACCCCTTGGTGCTTCATAGGTTCCTATACCCTCACCAGCAGGTATATCTCTTACTTCGGCCCAAATATCACCTTCTTTAAGTTCTCGAATCTTATCGAGTGATTGTGTAATTATACTAACGGATTCTAACATTTCAAGAATCCTTACTACTACCTTTGCAAACACATCCCCATCTTTCAGAACAGGAACATTCCATTCTATTAAATCATAGGCTGTATTTTTAGGCGAATCTCTTCTAACATCTATATCAATATCCGATGCCCTTGCAGTTGGACCAACAACACAGTAGTCTATTGCCATCTGTTTGGTTAAAATACCCACACCCTTTGTTCTGACCCCGATTACTGGGTCATCCATTACAGCACCCTTGAACATATTCAGTGCAGAGATTAAGGTTGATGCCTTCTTCTTCATTCCATCAATCTCATCATTTATTATATCTCTTCTAACTCCTCCAATCCTCAACATAGCATAGTGATTTCTGTTGCCGGATATCTGTTCACAAAGATCCAGAACAGTCTCTCTATACTTCCATGCCCACATCCATATAGTATTATAACCCAAAAAGTGACCAGCAAGACCAAGCCACAAGAGGTGAGAATGGATACGTTCCAGTTCTCCAATGACACATCTTATATATTTGGCACGAAGAGGTATCTCTAAACCAGCAAGGTCTTCTACAGCGATAACATATGCAAGGGGATGTGAGGTCGAACATATCCCACATATTCTCTCTACAAGGAAGGTCACCTGGTCAAAATGTTTACTCTCAGATAGTTTTTCAATACCCCGGTGATTATACCCTAATTTTATATTCAACTTTATAACTCTCTCGCCTTCAACCTCAAGCTCGAAGAATTCTGGTTCTTCCTGTAATGGGTGATATGGTCCAACTGGGATAATAGTCTTCATTATGTTTTGTTTAATGTGTTATGTTAAATGTTTAATGTTTGATACCCTACACCTTTCATATTTTCTTAAAATCTTTTCTCAATGGGTATTCACCCTCTGGCCAATCCTCTTTTAATAGTAGTCTCTTCAATCCTGGGTGTCCGGTGAAATTTATACCCAAAAGCTCCCACATCTCACGCTCAATCCACTTTGCTGCAGTTATAACATTTGATATTGAAGATATCTCTGGATTATCCCTGTTAATTATCACCCGAAGAGAAAAGAACTTATCTTCTTTATCACAACAAAAATGATAAAGTATCTCGAAATTATCTATCATATCGATACCACTTGCGATTGAGAATCTCAATTTTAGTTCACTAAAAAGTATTCTTGATGCCTCAACCAGGTCATTCTTATCTATCTCTATATAGAATCTTCGTTCGTTTTTCTTCTCCCACTTGAGAACCTTATTCCCTAACTTCTCTTTAATTATATCTTCAATCATTTATATTGTTAAATGTTTAATGTTCCACCACATTCCACATTCTAACCGTCACCTACTTATCGCCCCGCCTTTGGCGGGGTTCCTACCCATCCAATCAACCAATTAACTATTTAACTATTCAACTAATTCCACATTACACATTTCTCAATTTCTTAACTACTTTAACAATACCATCTATAATTGCCTCCGGTCTCGGAGGACATCCCGGGATATACGCATCTACAGGAACAATGCTATCAACAGGCCCATTAAAGTAATAGGAAGGAGCAAAAATTCCTCCAGATGCAGCACAAGAACCAAATGCGACAACAACAATGGGCTTGGGTGCTATATCATATAGAAATTTTAACCTTTCTGCTCCCTTTCTATTCATACTACCACAAACAAGCATACAATCAGCATGTTTTATAGAACCTACCAGCTTTATACCAAATCTTTCAAGGTCGAACCTGGGAGTTAGCGCATCTATGATCTCTATATCGCAGTTATTACATGCTGCTGAACTAAAATGGAAAACCCATATGGAACGGGACAATATACCACCTATACTCATAAATCAAAAATCAAAGATTAAAAATCAAAAATACATATTAAAATGCAAAAATTATTTTTTTCCTTTAAGAGTTAAAATACTTGAAGCAAAAATTTTAGAGAAGTCATCTAGCTCTTTCAGAAACCATGCGGTATCTTCTGGTTTGGCTCGTTTGCTATCACGAAGTAATGAAAGCCATAACTTACTCTCGTTAGATGATTTTAAAGATGTATTGAAATAGTTAGTAAAATCTTTTTTACTGCTTGCTGATTGTCCCTCAATATAATTCCCAATAATGCTCGTTCCACTTCGAAGTAATTGATCACCGATTCTTTTTGAAACATTATCATTAGGTAATTTGTCTATGAACTCTATGAGTTTTAAGGTGAAGTTGTATAGTCTCTTCTTGAACAAACTTTTTAATTTTTTATTTGTATTTTTAATATTTGATTTTTTATATTTAATATTATTCTGTGTTGTCATATTACGATTTTTAATCTTTAAATCCCATCTCTCACATCCCTAACACTGCAAGTATTATACTAATGATACCAAGAGGAAATAATCCAAACCAGAAAAATTTTACTGCCTGATCAATCTTTAATCTTGGATTAGTATTTTCAATAAGAACAATTATGAAGAGGAGTAATAAATATTTAAGTATTGTTATAGGAGAATTCAATGGTCCCCAGAAAATCTGCAATAAGAAAACTGGCAACACTACAAGCATCATATACTGAGACATCTTAAAAAATCCAAGTAACGCACCGGAGTATTCAATATATGCCCCACCTGCAATCTCTGTTTCTGCCTCAGGCATGTCAAAAGGAACTCTTGCCAGCTTTGCCTGTATACAAATTATCGCAACTATAAAGGCAATTATTCCAGACCAGGAACCTGCTGTTGCACCGTTTAAAACCTGATATTCCATCAGATCGCTCAATCTGAATGTGTTGGTTCGTATTATGGGTACAGTTAGAGCAGCCCAGAAAGCAAGTTCATATGAAAGTACCAACTTCATTTCTCGTGAAGCACCTATTGAAGCCAGAGGATTTCCTGATGCACTTGACCCTAAAATTATTGCAATAGAAGGAATAAGCAAAAGATAGACACAAACCAGTAAATCACCATTAAAACCATATTCGGGATTCAAAAAATTTATACCCACTATTGTCGCTACAATTGGCACAGAGGCGAACGCTATTATTGGTGACAGCATGAATATTGTCTTTGATGCACTATCTGGTATTGTAACCTCTTTTATAAATAATTTAATTATATCATAGAAAGGCTGCAAGAAAGGTGGTCCAACTCTTGCATGTATTTTTGCAGTCAGTTTCCTTTCAGTCCATGAAGCTATTCCACCTAAAATAAAGGCGGTCAAGAATCCCGGAAATATAATGTAATAAAATACTATCATATCACTTGTGTAATGTTAAATGTTTTATGTTTAATGTTATATGTTTGATATTTGATGCCCTTTCACATTACACATTTCTCATCTCTCATTCAACTTTTCTTCTATCGGTGTATTTAAAATTCCAAGTTGCTTTTTCCATTTAACTGCCTTAACAAATATATTATCCTCTAATTTTACAATATCTTCGGTTTCTTCAAATTCACCTTCCATTACAAAGTTACAGCTCTTAATTATTGTGTCCAGACTCCTTATATCTAATGGTTTTCTCTTGTATTCAACTATTTCGTCAACATTTACCCCAAAAGGACATGCCAGTATGCAGGTTTTGCATCCTGTACATAGATAATTTGACCTACTCAAATGCTCTCCATCCTTTTTAAGTGCATCCTGGGGACAGCTACTCACACAACCAGCATCCTCGCAATGCCTGCATATAACAATCCTTATAGCCTTCTCTAACATACCTTTTAACTCATCACAAGGTGCAACAAGTTCCTTTTCTTCATAAAACTTATCAAGATCGATTAATATCATTTTACTTTCCACATTTAACATTTCTTATAATGCCACCAAGACACGAAGGCACAAAGTTTTTTCAATTCAATGATTACTGATATCCAATAACTTTCGCTCTTCCCTCTTCAGTCTTTCATTATCGTCCGTCAAACGACGGACTCCTACCTTTCCTTTTTGTAGGAGGGGTTTCCTAACCCCGATTAACCATAATGGGAATTTATCGCGACTTGCTTGTCTACCCTGCCTACCGGCAGGCAGGCGACAGGTAGAGAAGTCGCT
This sequence comes from Caldifarciminota bacterium, assembly GCA_023129165.1. Classification (GTDB taxonomy): domain Bacteria; phylum Hydrothermota; class UBA3073; order UBA3073; family UBA3073; genus JAGMCL01. Next base: position 20,543 of record JAGMCL010000089.1, read on the forward strand.
CCTACATTAAACATCTAACATTCAACATTTAACATCTAACATCCAACATTTCACATTTAACATTTCGCATCTCAATCCCATATATCTTCTAAATGTTCTATTTCTGAATATTTAAATACAGGCCCGTCTTTGCAAACGAAATATGGTCCAAGAGCACAGTGTCCACATTTACCAATTCCACAGGACATATTCTTCTCCATTGAAAGATAAATATTTTCAGGTCTATAACCCATATCAAGTAGTTTAAATGTTCCAAACCTCATCATTATAGGAGGTCCACATACAATCGCTATCTCTTTACCGACTTTTACATCATCACAAAGAACTGTAACTACACCTGTTTTTTCTTTCCATGTTTCATCTCCATTATCCACAGTTCGGTAAATCTCTACCCCCTGTCTTTTCCAATCAGCAAATTGTTCCTTATAAATGATGTCCCCAGGAGTCTTTGCACCATATAATAGAAGTAGACGTTTAAACTTATCCTTCTGGGCAATAAGTGTTAACAGTAGAGATCTAAGTGGTGCCATTCCAACACCCCCGCCCAGTATTAAAACCTCTCTTCCATAGAAATCTTCAATGGGATATCCTTTGCCAAACGGACCTCTTATTCCAACTAAATCTCCTTCTTTCAGGGTATGTATCATATTTGTTACTCGACCCGCCTTCATAATGGTGATATCCATCTTTTCTTTAACATATGGAGATGATGATGGAGTAAATGGAGCCTCACCAACCTCGGATATTACAAACTGGACAAATTGACCAGTTTTAAACTCAAACTCCTCTTCATGCACCAGAGTGAATGTCTTTATGTTATGAGTCTCATCTATTATACTGGTTACTTTCGAGAGTATCGGTTTATAAGGATTGTAAGACATCTTTAAAATTTATTTTACCATAACATGCAGAGATACATCTTCCGCATGCAAAACAACCTCTTGAATCAAATCTTACCGGTGAATACTCAAATTTACACTTAATTCTGTGTATAAACCTCTTATCAAGTTTTTTTCTTGGATTTGCACCGCCTGCAACTCTTGCATACCCTGGATACTGACAGGAATCCCAGTAACGGACCTTTTCAAAATCTTTTTTTTCATCGAGCAAGAAACAAAAGCAAGCTGGACATATATTGGTACAGGCACTGCATGATACACACTTATTAATATAATCTATAATTTTTCCCTCATCAATATTTCCATTTATTTCTATCTTCTTTCCTTCTATTTCTTTTATTACTCTCTCTCGCATCATATCCCTATCAATAATCTGCTGTTGGTCTACAGTAGAAAACATAATTTCGTTTTCTGTTACTAAAGCCTCTCCCCTTTCGCTTCCAATATCAACCAGGTAACCATCTTTTAACTCTGAAAAATTAAGGTCATATCCTTCTTCGGGATAAGGATTATCATTCAGAAGGGTACAGAAACAATTTTTTTCTGTATATGTACAATCCGCAGAAATTATCAAAATATCATCCCGGAAAAACGGGTCTATAAAATCACCCTCCTTAAAAACCTTTCGGAGGAATAAAATACCTCTTAGATCGCATGCCTTTATACCAATGACTGTTCTCTTATTGGTCTGTTTTTCCTTAAGTATTTCCTGAGGGTTGTAGAAGAAATATTTAGGTGGGAATATGGTTCGAAAACCTTCGAGGGTAAACTCAGTAGGATATCTTTGCCAGCGGAATGTATCCTCTAACTTTTGAGGAATGAAGACCTCTCCTTCCAACTTTTTTATAAACTCTTTTAATCTCTCTTTTGATATAAATCTTGTCCCCAATTTCTCCCCTCTCAAAATACATCTACCCTAATGTATTCCGAAACATCCTAACATTAATTTTACATTTAGTTCAATGTTTGAAATAATACATAATCTTTATTGAAAATCTATTCTCAGCAATTCAGTGGTTTAAATCGCCTTTCATAAGACATCCAAACGTCATCTCGCTAGATCTTCAAGCTGGACAAATCCTAAAAAAATATATGGGAGAAATATTTAAAAGAGCCAACTATTGAGCGTTTATTATATCATATATTTACTAAAAAGTCAAGAAAAATATTTAAAAAAAATTTTTACCCACCAAAACTAACAACAAACAGTAACTCCTTATATAATAAAGAAATAATGATTATTTCTTTTTTTACACATAATCATTTTTTTTTACAGATTAACACTCTAATTAGATTCGAATTTTTTAATCGAATTCATTCCTAATTTCTTATAATATTAAATAAACTTTTCGATGATGTCCACCTTTAATTCAATCAATTTGAATCAGTCCTCAGTTTTTCAATAAATTTCTCTGTATAAATTGCAGCTATAGTTCCCTCACCTACTGCAGTAGATACCTGCCGAATATCCTTTGAGCGTACATCACCTGCTGCATATATACCTGGTATTGATGTCTCCATCTTTTCATTGGTAATAACAAAACCAAACCTGTCCAGTTCTACTACACCTTTCAAGAAATGTGAGTTTGGGTTAAGACCCACATAGAAAAATACTCCTGAAACTGGTATTTTTCTCTTTTTTTTACTCAAGCGATTCTGTATTATGACAGAGCTGATTCTATCTTCTCCTTCTATATTTATAAGTTCATGATTTAAATAAAATTCTGTATTTTTGTTACTCTTAATTCTCTCTTGAAGTATCTTTTCAGCTGTCATATAGGGTAGATATTCAATAAACTTTACACTTTTTACAAATTTAAGTAAATACTCTCCCTCCTGCAATCCTGAGTTCCCACATCCTACTACTGCTACATCCATATCCCTGAAGAGTGGACCATCACAGGTAGCACAATAGGATACACCTCTACCATGAAACTTATCTTCACCGGGCACATTCAGTTTTTTAGGTTCACTTCCAGTTGCAATGATAAGTGAACGAGTAGAATATTTTTTATTTTCCGTTATTAGTTCTATCCTTTTCCCTTTTGGTTTTATAGTTTTAACCTCTTCAAATTCTTTTATCCTGATTCCAAACCTTTCTGCCTGGCTTTTCATCTTCTCAAGCAGTTCCATACCACTTATACCATCTGGAAAACCCGGATAATTCTCAAGTCTCTCAGTAGTTGCTGCCATACCACCAGACATATTCTTTTCCAGAAGAAGACTATTAAGTCTTGCTCTTGATGCATATATACCTGCAGTTAATCCAGCAGGTCCTCCTCCTATTATTATTAAGTCATAAACCACAATCAAGAAATTGTTTAATGTTGAATGTTTGATGTTTAATGTCGTTACACATTTCACACTTTAGTTGGTTATTTTACACTTCGCACCCCACCCAGTTTCGCTAAGCGGGTCTGGGTTTTGATATTTGATTTTTTTGCCTTATCTTATCAGTTGCTCAATGTCGTTCTTAAATACCTCTTTTCCCCTCACTCCTATGTACTTCTTAAAAAGATTCCCCTCTCTATCAATGATATAAGTGGTTGGTATTGCCTGTACTCCAAATTTATTAGCTAAAGCATTATTACCAATAAGTATTGGATAATTTATACTTAGATTATCACAAAAGTTTATTAAATCTTCTTTCCCACCTCTATCAAGTGAGACTCCCAATATCTGCAAACCTTTTTCTCCATACTCTTCTTGTAATTCAACAAAACTTGGTATCTCAACCTTACATGGACCACACCAGGTAGCCCAGAAATCCATGATAATCACTCTTCCCTTAAAATTCAGGAGCGACATTTCAACCCCATCAAGACTTGAAAGTGTGAAATTAGAAATCTCAATGAACGTAGATTTCACCTTTGTTTCACCGGGTTCTCCTGGCTTCTCTGTACTTTGTGAACATGCGAAAAAAAAGAAAAACATTACAGGGATTATCACTCGCCTCATATATCCTCCTATTGGTTCTTAAAGCGGTGTGTAAAATCTAACCACAGAGAGCAGTATGCGAAAAGAGAAGAGGGAAAAGCGAAGGGTGAGAAATCCTCTATCCCTTCTCTCTCATCTCTCATCACTCTTCTCCCCTCTATGACCTCTTATAAGACTCATCTCTTCACAATGAGATTTATCAATTAAAAGTAGTGATCGAAAGAAATCATTTCCCTTTTTCAACAGGGATCTTAAGAGATTAAAAGAGAATTTTTTATCTTTGTTTCTTTATCTCATACAATTCTCTTGCAATCCCTGTTAATTTATTTTTTTATTTTATCTCTTAATTTCTCCTTCAAAGATACTCTGTGATCCGTCTGAGACGGACTGTGGTTTCTTTCATATTATTTTTCACAGTATCGTTCTTAAAGCAATACGTATTATATAGCTATCAAAGTCCAATATACATTAGCGCCCTTATTGTTATACCACACTTTTTTAAAAAAGTCAAGAAAAAAATAACCACAGAGAATGGAAAACGTAGAGTGTCTTCAATATAGATAGTTAAGAGAGAATAAAACCTCTGTGGTTATGATATTGCATTAAAAGTACAGGCTGGTATGCATACTCCACAATTTCTGCAAAGAGCAGGGTCTATTACAGCCTTTTTATCAACCATGGATATAGCACCGAAACTGCATGCTTCTTTACATTTTCCACATCCCGTGCATTTCTCTTTGTCAATCTTTGGTATAATCGAGGTGGGAACAGGCTTGAAAGGGATCCGATAAGGCATATTCATATCCATACTTCTCCTTATAATTCTTCCCATTCCTCTACCCCTTCCTCTTCTATACCCTAACCGCATACTATCTCCTTTAAACTCCTTTTCTACAGAAACCGCCAAGAAAAAAAATTAACCACGAATTGCACGAAAATATCAATTCCCTTCCCTTTCCTTTTTAAATTTTAAAATATAGCCTCTGTCATAATTATCGTCATGTATAAGCCGCTTAAAAAATTGCCTCTCAATATAAAATTTTTCGCGTTTTATCTCTTTTATAATAGCTTCCAATTCCATACCCGAAAGATTCCATAAAGCTCCATTTGATTCAAGATGCTTGGGGTAAACTGAAAAGAATCCATCGGATTTCAAAATCCTATAGACCTCATCATATATTTTCTTTCTCTCTTTTACATCCATATAGTGTAAAACATCGTAAAGTAGGACTACATCAACAGATTCATTCTCCAGATTAATTTTCAATCCTCCTGATGTCTTTATTGGCATTACATTTTTAAATCCTTCAGATTCTGCTGTCTGCATCAACTGTTGCAAAGCACCCATATCTTTATCGATCGCATATACTTTACCCTTCTTTCCCACCAGTTTTGCAGCTGGAATTGTGTAATTACCCACTCCGCAACCAAAATCCAATATGGTTTGACCCTTTCTAATGCCAATATCCTTTAAAAATGTCTCTCCCTCTCTTCTTAGCCATTTTTTGACATCGTTCTCCATTTTTCTTATTAATTGTAATCTCTCTTCCCGAATATCAATGTACCTATTCTTACAATATTTGCTCCTTCCTCAATTGCAACTTGGTATGAATTCGTCATGCCCATAGAAAGATATCTCATTTCAATATTTGTTATATTAAGTTCTTTAATTTTTTCAAATATTCTTCTCGTCTCTACAAAATATGAACGAGACTCTTGAGGATTCCCAAAACGGGGTCCCATTGTCATAAGTCCCATTACCTTTACATTTGATAAATCTGAGATTTCTTTTATTAAATTCTCTGCATCTTCTGGGAATACACCAAATTTTTGTTTTTCTCTACCACTATTTATTTCAATCAATACAGGCATTATTCTCGAAATCTGACGACATCTCTTATCGATTTCTTTTGCCAGAGCATACGAATCGACTGTCTCTATCATATCAAATATCTTCACCGCCTTTTTAACTTTATTCTTCTGCAGATGTCCTATAAAATGCCACTTTGCTTTCATTCCAATCACATCAAACGCCCGACGGGCTTCCTGAATATAATTCTCACCAACAATTTCCACCCCGGCGTCTATCGCATCCAAAATCTCTTCTGGGGTTCTCGTCTTTGCCGCGGCAATTAATTTTACACCTTTTGGTAACTCATTTAATATTTTTTCTACATTTTCTTTAATCGTCGTGTCCCCTTTTTGATTTTTGTTTTAATATCTCTATTATTACCATTTCCTCTTTCATTGATCCCTCATTTTATTCTTTACAGACCTTATCTTTCCAGCCATTGAAAGTCTTTTATCAGTTCTATCATCGATCTTTATAGTAGTAACCACTCTTTTTACTTCTCTTTTTAATACCGCATTGTGCATCTTTCTTGCAATGTCTAACAATCTTTTCAATGAATTTGCTTCTATTATTGTTCCCATAGGAGTCAATTGATATTTAATATCTTTTTCTTTCTCTAAAACTTCCAAAGCATTGGCTACATATTTACTCACCGAAGGTTTCCCAGTTCCTACGGGAACAACACTGATTTCCACAATCGGCATTTAATCCACCCCCTCACTGTTTTTACTGTTCCAATGACTTATAAATCTATTTGTTAAATGCCCATTCCCTTTTGCAAAATTTGTTGATATAGGTGGAAAAATTGTACGATTCTTTAGAGAAATATTGCCAATCTCTAATGCCTTAATTAATCTATTATATTTCATCTTTTCCTAACACCCTCTTCTTCATCTGCACTGCTATTTTCCATTGGACTTACTGAAAGATATAAAATATTCATATGCACTTAACCCTGCCCAAATTTAGGTATTTCTTTTGGTCTATTACCCATTTTCCTCTGTTTAACGAGGTCATAAATTTCGCCAAAGGATTTTACTACTTCTTTTATAATTTCTGAAATTCTATCAATCTCCATCACTACAGGTTGGAATTTTGTATTAGCAGCTATTTTTACAAAGTTCGGGCTCATTTTTCTACCTATAATAATATCAGCATCTTTAAATATCTTCATACACACTTTCATCTTTTCAGGAAGTCCATGTTTGTCTTCTGTCTCTGGCGATGTATTTTTTCTTTTCTCTATAAAATTTAAGTTTCCATCCTCAAAAAAGTCGTATACATAAAAGTTCTCTGCTATACCCATATGACTTGGGACAATATTTTCCCCATCATTCGAACCAAGAGCAATTCTTATTTTTTTCATTTTTTTACCTTCCCTCATCCAAAGGGGATTGAATATCACTAACATCTTGGGATTTTTACGCGAACCTCGCAAAAGCTTTTTTACTTCCTTGCTCTAACCACAACAAACGAGCCTTCCCCATAACCTTCCTTTATTGGCTCAATATTTCTTATCTCTGCCAAATTATGGAAGATAGTTTGAGTAAAACTGAAATTTTTGAAATCTGCTTTTTTCAAGTAACGAATAACCTCTTCAACTGAATAGAAGGTGGCTATTTTATAAAATACACTATTTTCTTTATACCTCCTATATAATTCCCCAATCAGGCTATTTTTATCTATAAATCCTATGATTAAATATCCTCCGGGTTTTAATACTCGGTATGCCTCTCTGAATGTAATTCCTATATTGTCTACAAAGCAAATCGTAGTAACCATTAATGCAAATTCAAACTGCAGGTCTTCAAAAGGAAGATTTTCAGCTATACCGTCAATAACTTCAACGCCCCTTTTTTCAGCAATTTCCTTCATCTTCTTTGAGGGCTCAATCCCGATTTTAATGCCTAATGGTGCCGCAAATCGACCACTTCCTACACCAATTTCAATGCCATTGTTACCTTTTGGTAGTTGTTTCCTTATTGCTAAGAGCTCTGATTGGTAAACGAATTTGTTTCTCTCAAACCAATCCTCGTATTGTAATGCATACTTTTCAAATGGTCTAGTTCTTGCCATGTTATACTTCCAAGCCCGTTGGAGGGAATAGCTTATGTAACATTCTGTGGATATAAGAAATTCGTGAGCACTTATTGATTCTGCATCTCTTTTATCTCATAGAGATAACCCGAGAAATCTCTGATGAATAACAAATCTCTATCACCCTTTCTTACAATCTTTGGTTCTATTCCATAATTTTTACAACGGGAGATAAATTCCTCCTTATCTGGAACTTCAAGGCAAATATGCTCATAGCTGAATCTCTTGTTAGCATCTCCAATAAAGATTTCAAAAACTACATCATCATTACCATAGACTTCTACTCCCACTTCCTCTTCAATCCCGAAGATGGATTTTCCTAATTTACGGGACATAGTAAAAGTATGTTGCATGGGAATCCCCAATATTTTATTGAAAAAGGTCTCTGCATCTTCTTTACTTTTATACTGTAATCCAATATGTCTCAACATAATTTCTCCTTCCTCAGAAAGAAGTCATTAAGCAGTCTTTCTGGGTCTACAAAATACCTAATACCTTATCTAACCTTGCTGCGATATTGTGCTTTGGCATTACCCCAACTACTTTGTCCGCTATCTCTCCATTTTTAAAGATGGTAAGTGTTGGAATACCCGCTATCCCGTATAACCTGGCAGTATTGGGACCATCGGCATCTACATTCAGCTTACAGAATTTAACCCTTCCCTCATATTCATTGGCAAGTTCTTCCACAATTGGGCTAACGATTTTACAAGGCATACACCAGGGTGCCCAAAAGTCAACCAAAACGGGAATATTTGAGTCCAAAACTTCTTGCTCAAAGGAAGAGTCATTTATAGACTTCACCTTTTCTTCAGCCATATCTTACTCCCTTTTATTTGAATCCCAATAAACGGTCGATCAAAGGTTTATTAAACCCCACAATGGGATGAGAACCAATCAAAACCACAGGAACGCCCATCTGACCCGTTCTTCTTACAATATCTCTTGCTGCAGCTTTGTCTCTTGAGACATCGATATTCTTGAATCTTATCCCCTTCTGTCTCAAATAAGATTTAACCCTCCCACACCAGGGACAGTTGGGAGTACTGAAAATAACAACCTTTGGTTGTTTTTTATCTCCATCCATATTTTTTCTCCCTGTAATCAACCTCTAATTTTCATAATTTTTCTCCATATTCCTTTTATAATCCCGCTTGTCGCATTATTCTTATATTCTACAAAAGGAATACCCTTGACAATGGATTCACTGATCAGGTTATCAAATGGAATTTTTCCAAGAACAGGTATTTCATTTTCTTTACACCACTTTTCAATCTTCACGGAGTTTTCCCTATTTATATCATATTTGTTTATAACACATCCAGGGGGCACTCCAAAATGTTTCGCCACTTCTATAACCCTCTCTGCATCGTGAATCCCGGATAGAGTGGGCTCTATTACAACAAGAGCAAAATCAATACCACCCAGAGACGCAATAACAGGGCATCCAATACCGGGTGGACCATCCACTATTATGTAATCAAGTTTATATCTCTTTGCAACAATCTCTGCGTTCATTCTTACAACCGTGACTAGCTTGCCTGAATTTTCCTCTGCTATACCAAGTTTTGCATGAACCATGGGACCATACTTTGTTTCAGATATATACCATTCCCCGCAAATTTGCTCTTTCATATTTATTGCCATCTGTGGACAAGCATAGTAACAAACCTTACATCCCTCGCAGGACAG
>JAGMCL010000009.1 GCA_023129165.1 Caldifarciminota bacterium
TTAAATATGAAGAATAGTCTGTATTTACATATTTCTATTATGGAAAATTTCTTAAATATAAAAAGGAGATGAAATTATGATAAGGGTGGTGGTAACTGGAGTGAATGGAAGAATGGGAAGTACAATTTGTAGAGGAATACTTTCAGAGGAAGATATTAAGTTGGTAGCAGGAGTAAGTACTGGTAAGGCAGGTATGGATATAGGTCAAATAATTGGAGTTTCTGATATTAGTATTAAAGCTGTCAAAACAGTTGAAGAAGCATTAGATAGTAAACCAGAAGTTCTAATTGACTTTACACACGCTTCAGTAGCACCTGGTAACATAATCTTTGCATTAAAAAACAAAATTCATGCAGTAGTTGGTACAACTGGAATAGATGAACAAGAAATACAAAAGATAAAAGAAAAATCAGACGAAGGGAAAGCCAATGTTATTATGACTCCAAATTTTGCAATTGGAGCAGTACTTATGATGAATTTTGTTAAAAAAGCAGCTCCAAATTTCAAGGATTGTGAGATAATTGAACTTCATCATGATAAGAAAGCAGATGCTCCTTCTGGGACTGCATTAGCAACGGCTGAACTGATTAAGTATGTGTATGATAGTAGGAAGAGATTAAAAGAGGGGGAGAGGGAAAAAGTGGAAGGAGCAAGAGGTTGTTTAACATCAAATATCCATATTCATAGTGTGAGATTACCAGGTCTTATGGCTCATCAGGAGGTAATATTTGGAATTACGGGACAGACTCTTACCATTAGACATGATTCTATTTCAAGAGATTCTTTTCTTCCTGGGATTTTTTTAGCAGTAAGAAAGATAGCAAAAATGCCTGGTTTTACTTATGGAATAGATAAATTATTAGGATTTTAGGATGAAAATAATAGTTCAAAAATTTGGTGGCACATCATTATTAACGGATGAAAGAAGAAAGAGGTGTGCTAAGAAAGTAATTGAATTAAAGAAAAGTGGAGAAGAACCAGTTGTTGTAGTTTCAGCCATTGGGAGGAAGGGAGATTCCTATGCAACCGATAGCCTGCTCAATTTAGTGGATATAGATTTTTCATCAAGAGAGGATTTGGATATGTTAATGTCATGTGGTGAGATAATTTCAGCAGTTATATTCTCAAATATTCTTCAGAAGACGGGATATAAAGCAAAATCGCTATCAGGTGAAATGGCAGGAATTATAACTGACAATAATTATAGTGATGCTCAAATTAAATGTATAAATGCAAAATATATAAAGGATTTGTTAAAAAAAGATATAATACCAGTTGTAGCAGGGTTTCAGGGAAAAAGTGAGGAAGGTTTTATAACTACATTAGGAAGAGGTGGTAGTGATACTACTGCTATTGCTTTAGCAGTTGCTTTAAATGCGGAAAGAGTAGAGATATATTCTGATGTTCCAGGATTGTATACAGCTGATCCAAAAATAGTAAAAGGAGCAAAAATAATTGATAAAACCGAGTATGAGGAACTATTTAACATATCTTATCATGGAGCAAAGATAGTTAGCATTGAAGCAGCTGAAATGGCTCTAAAGAGTGATGATTTAGTTATGGAGTTAAAAAGTACTTTTAGTCCAGAGAAAGGAACAAGAGTTTCAAAAATGGTTGAGGAAGATAAAGTTTATTTTCAAACAAAAAAATTTGCGAGAGCTGTAACTCATATTCCAGATATAACACAGATTTCAATAGAGCTTGAAAAAGATATCGATGAAGATAAAAGGAGATTGAAAATATATAGAGTTCTTGCAAAAAAGGATATAAGTTTAGATATGTTTACAATTTCACCAGGTGTTTTAATTTTTAACATAAATAGCAAGGACAGGGATAAAGCTAATGAAGTTTTGAAAGAATTAAAGGTAAACTATAGATTAAGGAATAATTGTGCAAAGATCTCTATAGTAGGAACAAGAATTCACGGTGTACCAGGAATTATGGCTAAAATAGCGAATTGTTTATATAGAAAAAAAATTAAAATTATACAAATTGTTGATTCTCATTCAACAATATCATGTCTTATAGATGAAAAGGATGTAAATAAAGCATTAAAAACCCTTCATGAAGAATTTAATTTGGGAAACAACTAAAAACTTAAAAATAGGAGCTTTGGGCATACTTTCTCCCTTCCCCTTCGTTACACTCGAGGGTCAAGGGCAGGCTCTGAAAATGTCTTTGAAAGTATACCGCAAAGCTAAAAAATTGAAATTGATAATTAAACAAATAAAAATATTAAATTGAAATTTGAGGAGAGAATAAAAAGGCTATGGAACTGAAGGGAAATCTATTTACAGCAATGGTTACGCCATTTAATGATGACTATAGTCTAAATCTAAATATGGCAAAAGAATTAGCAAAGAAATTAGTTGATGAAGGTTCAGATGGAATAGTAGTTTGTGGAACAACAGGTGAATCACCAACCCTAAGTAGAAAAGAGAAATGTAAAATGTTTGAAACTATTGTTGAAGCAGTTGGAGATGTTGCTACTGTAGTAGCTGGGACAGGAACATACTCAACAAAAGAAAGTGTAGAGTTATCAAAAGTTGCTCAAGAAATTGGAGTTGATGGGGTAATGATAGTTGGTCCTTATTATAATAAACCTCCTCAGGAGGGATTATATCAACATTTTAAAACAATTGCAGAGAGTATAGATATTCCAGTTTTAATATACAATGTTCCTTCTAGGACATCTAGAAATATTGATGCACCTACTATAATTAGATTATCGGAAATAGAGAATATAGTTGCAGTAAAAGAGGCAAGTGGGGATTTTAAACAGATCACAAGGATAATAACGGGAACACCTCATACATTTAAGGTCTTAAGTGGAAATGATGGTGATACATTTGGAGTTTTAAATCTGGGAGGAGATGGTATAGTTAGTGTTGCTTCCCATTTAGTTGGAAGAGAGATTAAAGAAATGATAGAAAGCCACAAAAAAGGGGATATTAAAAAGGCGCTAGAAATTCATCTTAGACTTTTAGATATATTTGAAACACTGTTCATTACAACTAATCCTATTCCAGTAAAAACCATGGTCAATATGATTGGAATAAATGTTGGTCATTTAAGACTTCCACTTATTGGTGCAACAGAAAGTGAGAAAAAAAGATTTGAGGAATCTCTAGAAAAATTAAATTTATTATAAAAATCTATACTATAAAAATCTCATGGATTTTGAATAATTAATATTATTAATATTTATATTAATATATTCAATCATCCTCAAACCTTATGTGATGAGTAAAACTTAACAGAATCTTAATATTTCCTTTATATTCTCTTAACACTTCTGAACTATAATAAACTAGATAAAAATAACGAATTATGTTTTGATATGTAATTTAAATTTTTAACTTAATTAGGGGGTAATATTATGGGGTAACTTAAAAAAGTTCTGAAACGTTGAGAGGAAATTTGTTAATCCTGGAAAGAGAAAGGGGGATGAAAATGGTAAGATTTAGAATGTTTATTTGTGTCTTTTCTATTATGATTTCAAGCTCTCTTCACGCAGGTCTAAAAGATGGAGAAAGCCAGCTAAAGGCATATTCCTGGTTCAGATACACATACGAGCAAGAAGATGGGGTTACGAATATGAGTGAATTTGCTGTAAAAAGGGGTTATCTCAGATGGGAACATCAATTCATAGAAGAGATAAAAAGCAGGGTTACTCTTGACTTTTTCTCATCGCATAAGGATCCACATGGGGCAGGGCTGAAGCTCAAGGATGCATATGTCGACTTCAAGTATCTTATTCCAGAGGGGAAAATCACGGTTGGGTTACAGAAAAATTACTTTGGGTTAGTCTATGACTGGAACTATATTACCATTGAAAAAGCACTGGAAGATAAAGAGAAACTTGTTGCCAGCCGCGATTACGGAATATCAGTTGGTGGGAATATTCCAAATGGATTTGGTGAATGGAATCTTGAAATAGTGAACGGGGAAGGATACAAAAAAACGGGAGACGACATAAATACAGAAATTGCATATCTTGGAAATATCAGGGTTATTCTACTACCGGGTATAACCATAGGTGCCTCTCTCTTGAATGAGAATGCGAAAGAAAGTCCGTACGAGAAGAGAATGCTTGCTGCCGGTGTCGGCAGAATTGCTTACGGGCCCATTGATGTATGGTTAGAATATCTCTGGGCAGACAGAGGGGATAAGAATAACCCGATAAACTCACAGGGATATATGATAATGCCCATACTAAAAGATGTGCTCCCAAACCTTGATATTGTCACAAGATATGACCGCTGGGACCCAAATATGGAAGAAGAGAAGGATGGACACGAGAGATATATCGCAGGGTTCAACTACCATTTCACGAAGGGTCCCAAGGGTAAACCAGGTGTAATGCTGCAGGTGAATTTTGAGAGAAAGCAGAAAGAAGATGGTTCAAAACCGACAGACCAGCTCCTGGCACAACTGCGGTGGGAATTTGCAACAGATGCATTTTAAAATAAACCACAGAGAGCACAGAGATGAAAACAACAGGGATATCATGTACGAAACTCTTAAAAGAAGGTTCAGTTTAGAATCTCTGTGTGTTCTTAGTGGTTAAAAGAAAGGAGAAATTATGAAAAGAATATGGATACCGGTAATAATACTTTTTGCTACATCGCTTCTTGCCTTCCAGTGGCCTTGGGCAAAGAAAAAGGAAGGACAGTTAACAATTCAGGGGTCTACAACGGTTCTTCCCATTGCACAGAGAGCAGCAGAGGAATTCATAAAGGAACATCCGAACGCAAATATCACGGTGCGGGGAGGAGGCTCGGGCACGGGTATCGCAGCACTCATAGATGGAACAATAGATATTGCAAACGCATCACGACCTATGAAGACTAAGGAGCTAAAAACGGCAAGGGGTAAAGGAATAAACCCCTATCCTACGGTAATAGCAAAGGATGGGATTGCAGTCATTGTTCATCCTACAAACCCCGTATCAGAATTAACTATAGATCAGATAAGGGCAATCTTCTGTGGGGATGTTAGTAGATGGAGTGATATTGGAGGTAAGAACGAGTCTATTGTAGTAGTCTCAAGGGATGTTGCATCTGGTACATTTGAGGTTTTTAAGAAGCTCGCTTTAAAAGGGGAAAAGACAAGAGAGGATGCGCTTATGCTTGCATCAAATATGTCAGTGGCAACCACAGTAGAAAAAACTCCGGGAGCAATTGGTTATGTTGGTCTTGGGTATGTCTCAGAGGGTGTTAAGGCACTATCAATAAACGGGGTTGTGCCCGCAAAAGAGACCGCAGGATCTGGTGAATATTCACTGGCAAGACCACTTTATATGTATACTAATGGAGAACCGTCTGGTCTGGCAAAGACCTTCATAGACTTCATTTTGGGTCCCGAAGGACAGAAGATGGTAGATGAGCAGGGTTTTGTTCCAGTGAAATAGTTGTAGTGGATGTTCTGGTCCCTCCCTGGTCCCTCCCAGTTCTTTGGGAGGGACCAACCAAATAACCACCGGATACACCAAAATGTTGGTTAACAATATTGGGATAGGGCTTGTCCCTGACCGAAAACGGGGGTCTGATTATGGAAAAAGGACATAAGATAGGAGTTGTTTCCAAAGGCAGAAAGAGGGCAAAGACAAAGAGGATAGCCCTTATTGCCCATGATGCAAAAAAGGTAGATATAGTTATGTTCGCTAATAAACATAAAGAAAAACTTGATAAATGTGAACTTATTGCGACAGGGACAACAGGAAAGATGATTAAGTCAAAAACAGGACTTGAGGTAAAACAGATGCATAGCGGTCCTGATGGTGGTGACCTTCAGATTGCTGGACTCATTGCGAGTGGCGAGATAGAACTCGTGATTTTCCTGAGGGACACACTTACTGCTCAGCCTCATGACCCTGATATCTCTGCACTTATGAGGGTATGTGATGTTCACAATATACCACTTGCAACAAATCTTGCCTCTGCTGAGGCACTTATAGTGAGTTTATTATGAGAAATAGCTGGTTACTTTGTGATTTTCATATTCATACAGATATGAGCGATGGAAGTCTACCCGTTGATGAGGTTGTTGATATGTATGGGTCAAAAGGCTTTGATGTTATCTCAATAACAGACCATATCCTGGATAGTCATACATTCAAAGAACGGGAAGAAAAAGGAGAATCTGTATGTGCAGTGAGGAAGGATAAATTCAAGGAATACCTATGTATTTTATGGAGGGAGGCAGAGAGGGCATGGAAAGAATATAATATGCTTTTAATTCCGGGTGCTGAGGTAACAAATAACCATAAATGGTATCACATCCTTGCATTGGATGTAAAGGGTTATATTGACCCTACACTATCAGTAGAGGAGATAGTCAAAAGAATTCACGACCAACAGGCTATAGCAGTTGCCTGTCATCCTGATTTGAAAAAGGGGGAGGATAAAAACTTATCCTGGTATCTATGGAAGAACCACGAAAAATACAGGAATTTATTTGATGCATGGGAGGTTGCAAATCGTGATGACCTATACAATGTCATAGGATTAAAGAAGCTCAATTATATAGCCAATTCGGACTTTCATGAATCCAGACACCTCTATTCCTGGAAATCACTGATAGAGTCAGAAAAGAATACAGAGGCGGTAAAATCCGCAATAAGGGAGAATAAAAATATAGCAATTTATCTCTTTAGAAAACAATGAATTTAAAATGGAGTGCAGTGGCTTGCCACTGTTAACAGATGACGAAAGAAAAATTTATAAAGAGATTTTTCCTATTTTTTGCCCTCTTATCCATATTTTTTCTTGCGGGCATTGTATTTGTGCTCTTTAAGGAGGGTATATCACTGTTTACCAGAGTAAATATAATCGACTTCCTCTTTGGAAAATTGTGGTATCCAACCCATACCCCAGCGGAGTTCGGGATTCTTCCGCTCATTCTTGGTTCTCTTCTTGTAACAGCGGGTGCCCTTGTTGTTGCTGTACCACTTGGAATAGGTTCTGCTATCTATGTATCAGAGATAGCAAAACCCGGGATTAGGGATGTAATAAAACCCCTTCTTGAGATACTTGCTGGTGTTCCATCTGTGGTCTACGGTTTTTTTGGAATGGTAGTATTCGCTCCTTTTATTCAGAACCTCTTCAACCTCCCAACCGGCCTTACTGCCTTTACTGCATCAGTTATTTTAGGAATAATGGCGCTTCCGACCATAGCAAGTATTGCAGAAGATGCAATCTCTTCTGTCCCTGTAAGTTTCAAGGAGGCATCTTTCTCACTTGGTGCAACAAAATGGGAGACAATTGTAAGGGTTATTGTGCCTTCAGCAATGTCTGGGATATCCACTGCAATAATACTCGGGATGGGAAGGGCAATAGGGGAAACGATGACAGTTCTTATGGTTGCAGGAGGGTCAGCTATCATCCCCCATACATTCTTTCAACCCGTAAGGGCAATGACCGCTACCATAGCAGCGGAGATGGGGGAGACGGTTGTGGGAAGCATGCATTACCAGTCTCTTTTTGCTATCGCCATAGTTCTTTTTATGCTAACCCTGACATTTAATATAATTGCTGATTTCATATCTCAGAAGTTCAAAAAGAAGATGACAGGAGGGTTATGAAAAAAAGGAAGCTTAAACAGATTATTGGATTTTCTCTTCTCAGGATTTCCGTGTCTATTGCAATTTTTGCCCTCTTTTCGATTCTTTACTTTATAGCTATAAGAGGAGCAGGAGTCATAAATCTGGAGTTCTTCACCTCTATGCCAAGGGAAGGAATGACAGAAGGAGGGATACTCCCTGCTATCCTCGGGACATTTTATCTTGCGATTGGTGCTATACTCTTTGCACTTCCCCTCAGTGTCTTCGCTGCAATCTATCTATCTGAGTATGCCAGACAGGGAAGACTCATACGGGTGATAAGACTTGGGGTAAATAACCTTGCAGGGGTCCCATCGGTAGTATTTGGACTTTTTGGATTGACAGTGTTTGTAAAATTCTTTGGTTTTGGTGTATCAATTATATCTGGAGTGCTCACCCTCGGAATACTGATACTCCCAACAATCATCAGGGCATCCGAGGAGGCACTGCTTGCAGTTCCGAGGTCATTCAGGGAGGCATCACTTGCACTGGGAGCGACAAAATGGCAGACCATAAGAAGGGCTGTTCTCCCCAGTGCTACCCCCGGGATACTAACAGGGGCAATTCTCGGTGTTGGCAGGGCGGCTGGAGAGACTGCTCCTATATTATTTACTGCTGCAACCTTCTTCATCACAAGGCTTCCATCATCAATATTTGATGAGGTACAGGCACTTCCATACCATATCTATGCCCTGATGACAGAGGGAACCCATCCAGACCTGCAGGTTCCAATCGCCTATGGGACTGCCCTAATCCTGATCTCTCTGGTTCTCTTGATAAACCTTGTGGCTATTACAATAAGGTATAGGATAAGAAAGGAGAAAAGATGGTAAAGAGGGACAAAGTCGTTACAAAATATCTCAACCTATGGTTCGGGGATAACCATGTGCTGAAAGATGTAGATATCGGGATAGAAGAGAATAAAGTCACTGCAGTTATAGGACCATCTGGTTGCGGAAAATCAACATTCCTGAGGTGTTTAAACAGAATGAATGACTTAATAGACACCACAAGAATCACAGGGAAAGTCCTTTTTGATGGAAAGGATGTATATAACAACAGAATGGATGTGGTAGACCTACGGAGAAGGGTTGGGATGGTGTTTCAGAAACCAAACCCGTTCCCAAAATCTGTCTTTGAAAATGTTGCATACGGTCTCAGGATTCAGGGGATAAGAAATAGAATACCCGAAAAGGTAGAGAAGGCGCTAAGATCTGCAGTGCTCTGGGATGAGGTAAAGGATAGATTGAACATATCTGCATTATCCCTCTCAGGTGGACAACAGCAGAGACTATGTATAGCAAGAGCACTCGCCTGTGAACCCGAGGTCATCCTTATGGATGAACCCTGTTCTGCTCTGGACCCAACAGCCACTGCAAAGATTGAGGAACTCTTATTTACGCTGAAGGAGAGATATACGATATGTATTGTGACCCACAATATGCAGCAGGCAGCAAGGGTATCTGACTATGCCGCCTTTCTACTTTTGGGGGAACTGGTAGAATTCAACGATACCAATAAAATATTTACAAATCCCAAAGATAAGAGAACAGAGGATTATATCACTGGGAGGTTTGGATGAGGCACTTTGATGAAGAGATGGAGTTATTAAGGAAGAGACTCCTCTCTATGGCAGGGAGGGTAGAAGAATCCATCAGGAGAGCAATAAAATCACTTAAAGAGAGAGATAAATCCGTTGCAAACAAGGTGATAGAGGAAGATATCGAAATAGACAGGGAGGAGGTAGGCATAGAAGAGAAATGCATTGAACTTATAGCAAGGTACCAGCCTGAGGCAGTGGACCTGAGAACAATTATTGGTGTAATAAAGATAAACAACGACCTTGAGCGAATTGGTGACCTGTCAGTGAACATCGCCTGTGCGTCTGTAAGATTACTGGATAAACCAAAGTTAAAACCAATTATTGGTCTATTCCAGATGACAAAGGTTGTGACAGGTATGCTAAGAGATAGTATAAGGAGTTTTATAGATAGGGATGCGGAACTTGCAAGGGCTGTCTGTGTGAGGGATGATGAGGCAGATGCAATGAGAAATCATCTCATAAGGGAACTTCTGACCTATATGATGGAAGACCCGAAGACAATCTCCAGGTGTATGGACCTTGCACTTATTGCAAGGAACTTAGAGAGGATAGGAGACCTTTCAACCAACATATCCGAGGATGTGATATACATAAATAAGGCTGTTATAATCAGACATCACGGAGCTCCATGAAAAATCCATTTTTAACTGTTGACATTTCCTCAATTTTATGGTATAATCACTTATGATTAATCTTCATTTTAATTGATTCAAATACTGACCAAATGCTGTACAATCTTGAAAATACGGCTTTTTGCCTGCCTGCTGGTAGGCAGGTATTTAAGAAGTAATTTATTTTTCGCTTTATACACGTGGATTTTTTATAAATGGCTTTAAAAAATGTAGGCACGCCTGCCTGACGGCAGTCAGGATTTCAAATCGTGCTAGCACAAATTGAATTTGTGCCTATCTACCTGTCGGTAGACAGGCAAATGTTTTAAGTGGACCGTTTTATATACGAATATGCAAAGAGTGCGAATTAAAAATGGCGAAGAACCTCACTTATTAATGAATATTTATATGAAGAAGTAGGATTATATGCCTAAAGGAACTATACTTATCGTAGATGACGAAGCTGACATCGTAAAGGTCATTCAGTATAACCTCGAAAAGGACGGATATAAGACGATTCCTGCCTATTCGGGTGAAGAAGCTATTGAACTCTCACAGAAACACATTCCAGCCCTTATAATCCTCGACATTATGCTTCCCGAAATGGATGGTATGGAGGTGTGTAGGATTATTAAAAGAGATGAGGAAACAATGGATATACCAATAATTATGCTTACTGCAAAAGGAGAGGAAGCAGATGTTGTCTCAGGTCTTGAAATTGGTGCAGACGACTATATAACGAAACCCTTCAGAGTGAAAGAACTTATAGCAAGAGTGAAGGCAGTTATGCGTAGAAAAGAGACACCCAGGGATGAGAAAATAATAAATGTTGACGACCTTATTATAGATCCTGTAAAATATGTAGTTACCCTGAGAAAAAAGCATCTCTCATTCACAACTAAAGAGTTCAAGCTCCTTATCTATCTTGCCTCATACCCAGGAAGGGTGTTTACTCGAGACCAACTTTTAGATAGGATCTGGGGTGAAGCGATCGTTACCGATAGAACAATCGATGTGCATATAAAGAAGATACGCGAGAAATTAGGAGACTTTAAAAAATATATAGAAACAATAAGGGGAGTTGGTTATAGATTCAAGGAGTACAGATGGTAAAACCGAGATTTACCACTAAAATTTTCCTCTCCTACATAATTATTATTCTTTTGATCTCTCTTTCCTTTGCGATATTCTCCGCGATAATTCTCAAGAAATACTATATAAAGAATATCGAGGAGCGACTATCAGTCAATACCACTCTAGTGGTGGAGCTTCTTCAAAAAAAATCAACCTCGTTAGATGAAGATATAAAGGAACTTGGTAGGAAGATAGGGGAGAGGATAACCATAATAGATAAGTCAGGCAATGTACTTGCAGATTCTGAGAAGGATCATCTACTTATGGAAAATCATGCCTTAAGACCAGAAGTGAGAATGGCATTAAGAGATGGAATTGGAAAGAGTATAAGGTTCTCAAGGACTATTAAGGAGGAGATGCTTTATCTTGCTATACCATCAGGAGATGGGGGTGTGGTAAGGCTTTCAGTTCCTCTTACAGAAGTCAAAACCGCAATTTATGGGCTAACTCGCATATTCGTGTTTGTTATCGTCATATTTTGTATCCTATCACTCTTTATTGCATTTATTATATCCCGCGCCATAGGAAGACCTATTTCCTCTATAGCAGAAACAGCAGAAGAGATAGCAAAAGGTAACCTTGAAAAGAGGGTGGTTATTTCGTCAAAAGATGAGATTGGAAGACTCGCCTCCTCTTTTAACAGAATGGCAGAGGAACTACAGTCAAGAATAGAAACCATTACAAAAGAAAAAAATCTACTTCGAACCGTTCTCGCAGGCATTATTGATGCTGTTTTTGTCGTAGACAAAGATGGAAGGATAATAGTTATTAACTCCGCTTTTCAGAATCTATTTTCCGAAACCATTGGTAGATATTACTATGATGTTATTAGAAACGAAGAACTTAACTCTCTTCTGGAGATGACCCTGTCAAGCGGAGTACAGGAATCAAAAGAGACAACACTCTATTTACCGACAGAGAAAATCTTTTACATATATACTACCCCAATGAAGGATGAGAAAGAGGTATTAGGTGCCTGTACGGTGATGCACGACATTACAGAGATTAAAAAACTGGAGAGGATGCGGATAGATTTTGTAGCAAATGTGTCTCACGAGTTGAAGACCCCACTTACAGCCATACAAGGAGCTATTGAGACACTAAAGGGTGAGGCAACCAGAAAAGAATCGACAATTGAATTTATAGATATAATTGAAAGACAGATAACGAGATTGGGTAGTCTGATAAGTGACCTTCTTGAACTCTCGAAAATAGAGTCAAAGGAAATGAGAATGGAGTTTAAAGAGATTGATGTAAAGGATGTTGTAAAAAGGATTTTCACAATTTTCAAAAGAAAAGCAAAAAATAAATCCCAAAAGTTCAAAATTAATCTACCTGAAGGGATAATCCATATACGGGCTGATGCAGAGAAGCTTGAGCATGCAATAGCGAATATAGTCGATAATGCAATAAAATTTACTCCAAATAGGGGAGAGATTACACTCTCTTTTATTGACTCCAGGGATAAAGTTAGATTTGAGGTTGAGGATACAGGTCCTGGTATTCCTCCTGATGACATTTCGAGAATATTTGAGCGATTTTACAGAGTGGATAAGACAAGATCAAGAAAGTTCGGAGGAACTGGTCTCGGACTTTCTATAGTAAAACACATAGTTGAGGCACACAATGGAGAGGTAAAAGTTGAAACTGAGCTTGGCAAAGGCTCAAAATTCATTTTAATCATACCTAAAAAGTAATAATCAACTATAATTCCAACGTCTGATAAGATACATTATGTAAACTGACAAAAATAATAAGGATTAATAGGTGGTTCGAACCTCTAATTCATTGCTTTCTTGTATACATCATATGTCTTTTGATCAAAGAGAACAAACCTAACAAGTTTTACAGGGTATTTCTTTATAGATTCTCTTACTGCTTGAATTGCAACTCTTGCAGCTTTTATTAATGGATACCTGAATGCTCCTGTAGAAATAGATGGAAAGGATATACTTTTTATTCCTTTTTCATGAGCAAGCTTAATAGTGTTTTTATAACATTCTGAGAGTAGAATAGAGTCATCTTGTGAACCGCTATATACAGGACCAACAGTGTGTATTACGTATTTTGCAGGTAAATTGTACCCATTAGTTATTTTTGCCTCACCGGTTTTACAACCTTGAAGGTTCTTACATTCCTCCCATAATTCTGGACCTGCCTTCATATGTATTGCACCAGCTACTCCCCCACCAGGAGCTAATGCCTTGTTTGCTGCATTTACAATTGCCTCAGTGTCCTGTTCTGTTATATCCCCAATGATTATCTCGATTATTGAATCAATATCAGACATAAGTTCCTCCTTAATGTTATCGGTAATCGGTTATAGGAGTTAAAATAATAATAGTGAGAAAAAGATTATCTGGTTTCAGAAATATGTGAATAACATTATTATAATTTGGTAATAATTTATAATAAAATTACTTATATTACAAAATTAATGTTGATTATTAATACAACATACTAAGGTATAGTATAATAAATAGATAAGTATGTATTATATTTAATAGTATTATTGGATATGCTATGTAATAACTTATATAATAAATGGATAGGATAGTAGTAATAAAGAATAATATATATTAACAATGATAGTAGACGTTAATATAAGGGATTAGAAGATACGATAATTATAAGCTATTCATTTTTTTATAAGAGGGTATTCCTACCAATCGCGACTGGCTATACGGCTCGTGGGAGGAAGTCGCTCCTACATTTAACATTGAACATGTAACATATAACATTTCATCTATCTCAACCAGGAGTTTACTCCTACCTATAAGTGGTTGGTCGAAAAAGGATAAATATATACCCATTAACTGTGGATTTGTTAAAATTTGGAGGTTGCCACTACATATGAGATTGTCGCCATTCTATAAATCTCTTTACTCCCTCTCTTATATTAATTATGGGGGTATAATTGAGGAGATTTTTCGCTTTACTAATATCAGCAAATGTTATGGGTACATCTCCAGGTTGATCTTGCAGAAATTCTATCTCAGGTTCAATTCCCAATTCTTCAGATATTATAAATAAAAGTTTAGTAAGTTCAATAATTTTTGAATTACCAAGATTAATAATCTCGAATTTAAATTCTCTCTGTATTGAATTGAGTAAGCCGTCTATTATATCATCAATATAGGTGTAATCTCTTTTTGACGAACCATCGCCATAAATCTGAATCGTCTTTCTGTTTATCATAAGTTCTGTAAATTTCCTTATAGCCATATCTGGTCTTTGTCGAGGGCCGTATACTGTAAAAAATCTAAGAACCACAGTGGGTATTTTATATAGATGATAGTAGGTTTGACAATATAGTTCAGCAGATTTTTTCGCAGTGGCATATGGAGATATCTGATAATCTGTGGGGTCTTCTTCATTAAAAGGTAGCTTTTTATTTATTCCATATACCGAAGATGATGAACCAAAAACAAAGTTATTTATATTATATTTCCTCGAAATCTCTAATAAATTCACTGTACCTTTTACATCAGTATCAATGTAATTTTTAGGAGATAGAAGGGAAGGGCGAACACCAGCTATTGCCGCAAGATGTACAACCTTTTCAAATTTGTATTCTGAAAATATTTCTTTGAGTAAATTACTGTCGAGTATATCTCCACGGATAAGGGTAAATTTTGGATGATTTTTTATCTCCTCTATATTGGCTTCTTTAATTTTAGGGTCATAGAAGTTATTAAAGTTGTCCAGACATATTACCCTCTTCCCTATCTTAATGAGTTTTTCACATAGATGTGAACCAATAAATCCTGCACCACCTGTGACTAAAATATGCATACTTTTATAAATTAAATTATTGAGTTTATCGGGTTCGTTGAGTCCCAGTGAAATATACTTCGTATTTCACGGGATAAATTTATTGGGTTTATTGAGTCCCAATGGATTAAATATTTTTATCGCCCCGCCAAGGCGGGGCTCCTACCTTCCTTATCATTTAACCTAATCAACCAATTAACTATTCAACTAATCAACTAATGAACTAACATGTTTATTTGGTCCCAGTGAAATATACTTCCCGATTAAATAGTTACACATTTCATGGGACAAGTCGTATTTAACCATGAACACTATTGTTACATGGCAAGCGGGATAAATTTGTTTAGTTTATTTATTAGTTTAGTCCCGATTGAGTAAATTTGCTGAGAAAATAGTTAAATAGTTCACTTTTTTATCAATTTTTGTATGTTCTTCAGGTTTTATTTGAGTTATGATTTAATTTAAACCCCAAACAGGCTGATTTTGCGTTTTTAAGCCCATATTGATATGGTAATCGTAAAAGTAATATTAAGGTTCCATATATACTGTATACATGCCATTGTATAGCGATGTATATGCAAGTCTATAAGGTAAATATTTTGAAAATTATCTCAAATGCTATATTTTAATATGAAGTCGGTTTTAGAGATATTTTAAATAAAAATTTACTGATAACGGTGTCAAGTTTTTAAAAAAACATTCTTGCCTCAACCTTCATCGTATGATCAAATGGATGTTCTTCCCTCTTCCTACCCTCATAATCTATTATATAATGTATGTTTCCTTTTGGCTTAATAGTAAGGGATAATCCAAGAAGATAACTTATACCCGTTGGATATAGGGCTTTCATTGCACAAGATGCCTTACCATCAATTTCCTTCCTGTCTGTTATTTCTGCATTTATGAGAATCTCCTTATTATCTCTTCTATATAAGATAACAGGTGAGAACTTCAAATATCTTAATTTCAAGAGTGGAGATGATACAGAATAAAGAAAATCTTTAATTCTCTGTTCTCCAACAGTAGTCGTAAAAGAGATTTTGGTACTTTTAAAAAAATGGTCTATTCTACCTTTAACCTCCTTCATGGTTTCTTCTGCTATCATTTCTCCGTCTAAATATGATTCAGAAGAATTTTCCTGCGAGTATTCGAGGGATAGAGGAAATCCATAAATGTACGGATTTATACCTGCTTCCAAAAGATAAACTTGTCTCTGTTTTGTATGTCCTACTGTCTTGCCATCTCTAATATCCTGCTGAGAGTAGTATGTAGTAAATAAACCACTCTTTAAAGATGCGGATATACTAAAGTGGTTTTTATCACTAATCCTAGGAACTCTTGTCCAAAACGATATTCTATCTCCTTCACCTGACTTGATGGTTTTTATTGTTATTTTTGTATCCTCGGTAGGAAGTAGATTTATTATATGCTGGAAAAAGAATTGGTTTACCAGTTGCGGAGAACTTCGAGGTATTAGACGTCTTTCATAATTGCCATATTCATCTGGATAGTATTTACCAGTGATTGGGTCCCTTGAGTAATTACCCTTTCCTTCTTCAACCTCATAAAAGATTTCTTCATAAAGAGTTTTCTCTTTGCGCGAAAGATCATACATAAGATGTAAATTTACATACCTACTACCTAGAAACCCTGAAAGTTTACCAAGTAATAGACTAAAATCTTCTCCCCATCTTTTACCCTGTTTATAAAACAGATTGAGATCCAGGTTGGTGGGATGAAATCTTAATTTTGCATTTCTCGTTGTTTCGAAAATCTGCCATCCCGAAGACATAGTATCTCTGGTCTCTTCGGTTACTTCAAGGGAAAATTTATCTATTTCTAAGCCCGCACCGTATAAGTTTGATTTTAAAAACTCTCTTTCTATTTCACTGATAACAACATAGGGTAAAAAATACTTAATTCCATAGTAACCCTTGAAATGTGTCTCAGTAAACCGCACTTCCCGGTTCCATCTGTACTCAATTCCATTTTTATCAGAACCAACTCTCAAACCAATGTTTCCCCTATGAGAATCACCTCCTTCAATATATCCATTAAAAAGAAACCACATTTTTGGGGTAAAACCTAATTTTACACCATAACCTCTCCCCCACTCTTCTCTCCTATCAGGATAGAAAAACTTATCTGAAGCTGACCATACTGATGCCTTAAATTCATATATCTCACCTTTTGATGCATAGGATAAATTACCATTGCTACCCAAACTTTCATCTCCTCCGCGAAGAGAGTTTATATCATTTATAGAAAAGAGACCATCAAGGGAAATTGAAGAGTTCCTGAATTTTTTATTTAAAGAAACAGTAGAGAGTGTATGAGCACAGGGGATTGGAATTGGTATATATGGTATAAACCTTCCTTCCTCCTTACCTACAAATTCAAACCCTCCTATCAGGTTATTATACTCATAGTTACCATTCTCTACCTCGCTGAACTTAACATCCCAGCTTCCTTCCTTATACCCTACAAATGTGAATATAGAATCATCTATGACATAGTCACCATTGTTTTCACCGACATATCTTGAACCAGGAAGCCATACTATCGAGTCAGTGGATGAGGCAATAATCTTTTTCTCTTCTTCTGACAGTACAAATGTGGTGGGATGTTTACCATTATCCGATTCCCTGAATAAACCAATATTTAGTGTAAAATCGCCTATCATAGAAGCCTCAAGTCCATATGTCTCTCGTCTATAATCTCCATTTGTCTCTTCAAAGTAAACGAGAATCTCTTCACCACCTGAAATGGGGAATATAGAGTTAAATTCAAGTTCAGCTGATGCATAATCCATCATGTATTCCTTACCTCTTTTTAATTCTCTGCTATCCACATAAACCCTTTCAGAACCGAGGATTATAGCCCTTTTACGCGAGAGAATATAAGGTCCCTGCTTACCCGCATTGCCTTCAAACCTGATTTTCTTGCGTATCCCTTTTGCAAGTGAAACCGTTGCATCGTATGAATAATTGGCTTTATCAAATTTAAAGTTTATACCCTCGACTTTCCTTTGTATGGGTTGATAGTAGTCTATATTTGGTGCAAAAGACAGGTCAATGTCTCCGAGAAGAAGGGAGGTATTTTTTCCTCCAACCTTTATATATGCACTTTCAAAATCTGCAAGCTCCTGTGTGGTGCCCTCGGGATTTATAGGAAGGTTCTCATCAGATAATTCTCCCTCAATCCTCAGATCCTCCGAAATCTTACCTTCAAGACTGAGTCTTGTAGATTGATCTATTGAAAAATCTTTGCGATTGCCGAGTGATATACTAAATCTCTTTTCTCCGCCAAATCTAATTTCTGATTTATCAGATGACTCAGGAGGGATAACTGTTTCTCCAACTACTATTGTATCCTCTGATTCTTCCCATTTGTAGTATTGTTTCTCAAGATTAAATGGAAGAGATATATAACTACATCTAACTGTATCTCTGTTTGTTATGGGTTCATTAAAAAAAAGTATACCCCTGTCATAAGAGATTGCATAGGGTACAAAAGAATCATTCAGGGTGACATTGATGGAATTTTCTATTAAGAAAGGTGAAATTAAGTAGGGTCCCCATGTACCATCACCTGTAAATATTGTATCCTTCTCAACAGGTAAGACCAAAAAAAGGAATAGAAGTCCATACATATATTAAAAATTAAGTATTTAAAATCAAAATAAAGCCTCTCTTGCTGATTAATTATCGGTTATCGGTGAAATGTGTAAAATCTAACCACAGAGAATATTTAGTATTAAGGGATTACAAAAGATTTTTATTCCTCTCCTCCCTGCCCCGCCGATGGCGGGGTGAATGGTTTGTCATATTCTTTCATATTATTTTTCACAGTATACCCAAAAATGACTTAAGAATCCAAAGGCTACGTAGAAGGGTATCAAGTCATCACTATATCAACCTTTCTTCCACATTTAGAACACTTTGCATCATTTACACCAACTATTCTTCCTGACATAAAAGAGCGTTCAACAAGAAGATTATTGCAATCAGGACAGTATGTATTATTTGATATATCTTGCATAAAGATATTACCCACATAAACATAATGAAGTCGTTCTTTCGCCATTTTATAAGCCATGACAATTGTAGATGCTGGTGTAGATGGAGCAGTCCATTTGTAATGAGGGAAATAGCGAGAAAAGTGAAGTGGGGTGTCTTTGCCGATATCCTCTACAAAATCAATAAGCTTACTTATGTCCTCTTTTGAATCATTAAGTTCTGGTATAAGTAGATTTGTTATCTCAATGTGACAATGTTTCTTTGATATCCTTATAGTATTCAGTACAGTATCAAGGTCTCCTTTAACTATACGTTTGTATACATCGGGATTCATGGATTTTATATCTATATTCATGGCATCAATTAATGGCAGAATATCTAAAAGAGGCTGCTCGTTTATCATTCCATTGGTAACAAGTACATTCTTCAAACCCCTATCCTTAGCAATTCTACCTGTTTCTTTTAGGTATTCAAACCAGGTTAAAGGTTCTGTATAGGTATAGGCGATTCCAAATGATGTGTTTTTAATGGCAATTCCAACCATATCTTCAGGCGATACAAACCTTGTTGAAAACTCCATCTGGGAAATTTCCGCATTTTGACACCAGGGGCATTTAATATTACAGGAGTTTGGGGAGATTGATAGGATGAGTTTGCCTGGATGAAAGTGATAGAGAGGCTTTTTTTCAATAGTGTCCATTGCAGTAGATGTAGTTTCACCAAAGTTGATTGCATACAATTTGCCGTTTATGTTTTTTCTTCCTCTGCATTGACCACATTTATCTGGAGTAATAATACAATAAATAGGGCAAAGCTTACATCTAACACGTTCATTATCAAGATTCTCATAGTACTCTGCTTCTTTCATATTGTTATTATAACATCATTTTCAATCTTTGTCAAGTTTTTTGTACTTTTTATACAGAATGGAAAGAATGGAAGGAAGGAAGGAGAGAAATGCTTAAAGATTAAAGAAATACATATAACAGGTTATAGTTTTTTTATCATGATTTTTTCATCAATTTATTTAATATCTCCTTGATTTCTCTTAGTTTATATGGTTTGACTACAACATCACTGAAACCATAGTTTTGATAGTTTGCCATTACTGGATCATTTGAATAACCACTGGAAACAATTGCCTTAACTTCAGGATCAGATTTAATAATTTCTTGAATTGCTTCCTTACCTCCCATTCTACCGGGCAGCGTTAAATCCATTATAACTACATCAAAAGGGATTTTTTTCTTTTTTGCCTTTTTATATAATTCAACTGCCTCTCTTCCATCTTCAGCGAATTCTACATTGTAGCCAAGTAACTTTAGCAGCTCACCAGTAGTCTCTAATATGTCTTTTTCATCGTCTACCAGCAATATTTTTCCCCAAATGAATTCGGATGGTTCAGTAGTCTCTTCCTTTTTTACAATTAAATTTTCTTTAGATGCTGGTAGGTAAATGTGAAATGTTGTTCCTTTTCCTAATTCAGATTCTACATCAATATATCCACCATGGTTTCTTATAACAGAATACGAGATAGTAAGGCCAAGACCACTTCCTCCTTTTTTAGTTGTAAAATAGGGATCAAATATCTTTGTTAGATTTTCTTTGGATATACCAACACCATAATCCTTTATGGAGATTTTAATATATCTACCTTTATTAATTTGTGACTTTTGTTTTGGTTTTACAGTAACATTTTTTGCCCATATTTCTATTATTCCTCCTTTTGATGAAGCTTTCTTTGCGTTTATTATTAAATTGTTTATTGTTTGAGTAATCTGTCCTTCGTCTATCTCAGCAGTCCAAAGATTTTTTGATATATGAAATTCGCACCTTACATTAGAACCACTAAGGGAAAATTTAACTGTATCCTTGATTAAACGGGATATAGAAGTGATATTTTTAATTGGTTTCCCACCCTTAGAAAAGGTTAATAGTTGTTGTGTTAAATAGCGTGCTCTATATGAAGCCCTTTCTACTGCATTTAATTTTTCGAAAACCTTACTCTTTGGATCTGTATACATTTTACCTAAAGAGGCATACCCCAAAATTGCAGTAAGAATATTGTTGAAATCATGGGCAATACCTCCTGCGAGAACACCTAAAGATTCAAGTTTCTGAGTTCTTTGAAGTTGCTCTTCCATTTTCTTCTTCTCAGTTATATCTCGGAATACAAGGACAACACCAACAATCTTGCTATCTTTATCTCTAATTGGAGCAGCACTGTCCTCAATAATTATCTCCAAACCATCTTTTGAGATTAGTATAGTATGTTCGTAGATGCCCATAGTTTTCCCGGACTTGAGTACTTTCTCTACAGGATTTTTGCTTATCTTATGCGTTTTTTCAGAAATTATATGAAAAACGACCTCAAGTGGTTTACCAACAGCCTCATCCTGTGACCATCCTGTTAAATATTCAGCCACTTTATTTATTAAAACTATAATACCTTCTGTATCAGTCGTGATTACACCATCTCCTATTGAGCGAAGGGTTACAGAAAGACGTTCTTTTTCAGCTGCAAGCATTTCCCTTGCTTTATTTCGCTCGACTATCTCCTTTTGAAGTTGAATATTAGTCTCCTTTAGTTCTGAAGTTCGTTCATCAACCATAGCCTCGAGGTGGTGCCGGTATGTTTTCAACTCCTCTTCTGCCTTTTTCCTCTCGGTTATATCATCTATGCTACCTTCATAGTAGGCTAAATTGCCTGAATTGTCGTATACTGCACGTGAATTATCCACTGTCCATATTGTAGTCCTATCTTGTCGATATAGTTTAGCTTCGAAATTACGTACAATTCCCTCATCTTTCATTAACTCCATCCATTTTTCACGGTCTTTTTTGTTTACATATAGTTCAGAAAAATCTAATGATATAAAAGATTCTTGATTAGGGTAGCCTATCATATCAATTATAAATGGATTTGCATCTATTATACGACCTGCTGAGCTTGACTTATAAAGCCCTAAAGGGATTCTATTGAATAGATTGCGGTAGCGAGTTTCTGCTTCTTTCATAGCTATGCGTTGATTTACACGATCAAGTACAGCCCGAACTGAAGCAGATAGACGTGCAAAATGTCTAGGGTTTTTAATGATATAGTCATCAAGTCCAGCCTTCATAGCCTGAACAGCGATCTCTTCAGTCCCTGTACCGGTAAACATAATTACAGGACAGTCAGGATATTGTTTTTTGGCAATCTGTAAGACTTGAATCCCATCTGTCCAGTTTAGTTTGTTATCTGTAATGACACAATCAAAACCGCCCTCTTCTAACGACTTATCCAAAACACTAAAATCGGTAACTTGCTTTACTTTGAGTTCTGGAAACTCTTTTTCGAGCTCACGTATAACAAGAAGTCGGTCGTCAGGATTATCATCAACTAATAGTATATATATATTTTTACTCATATGTTCTTTCCTCAAAACTCTAAGTCAGGATCTTCATTTAGAGTTAACCAGTAGATATTTAAGGCTTCAACCATCTCTAACCAGTCATTAAAGTTGAAGGGTTTAACAAGATAAGAATTGGCATATAGGTCGTATGCACGATTTATGTCGATAGAATCCCTTGAAGATGTAACTACAACTACAGGAAGGCGCTTTAAAGCTGGTTGTTTCCGAAGCCAATCTAAAACTTCGAAACCAGATTTCCGGGGAAGTTTGATATCCAGTAGAATGAGAGAAGGCAATGGATATCTTTCTCTATCCACATACAGGCTTTGACCTGCAAGATAGGCTACAGCTTCTTCTCCGTCTTCAACAACCTGTAAAGGATGAGAAAAGTTGATCTTACGAAAGGCACGTTTGATTAGTAGAACATCATTAGGATCATCCTCTACCAATAAAATATTGGGATGTACACTACTCATGACCTCCTCACTGTTTTGGTAATTCTATCCAAAACTTGCTACCCTGACCAAGATTTGAGTCAAATCCAACCTGTCCACCCATCCTCTTTATACTTTTGCGTACTATGGCAAGACCAATTCCAGTACCTGGATAGGTTTCGCTACCATGCAAACGTTCAAAAACTTGGAATACACGTTCACGATGTTCTGGATCAATACCAATACCATTATCTTCAACAAACAGACGAATAACATTATTACTTTCCTCTGACCATAAGCGTACTCGAGGTCGTACTCCAGGAGATACAAACTTTAGAGCGTTACTTAAAATGTTCATTATAACCTGTATAAGCGTGGAACGATGTCCCAAAATACAGGGTAACGGTTCCTCAATAGATACTTGAGCCTTTTTCTTTTTGATTTCATCCTCAAGTTGTGAAAGTACATTTTTAACTACAGGACCAAGGTCAATTAATTGAGATTTTATTTCCTCACGGTTTAATTTACTGTAGCTCAACAAGTCATTTATCAAACTGTCCATGCGATCAGCTGCAGAGGCTATTCGATTAATGTATTCATGGCCTTCTGAATTGAGATTGTCAGTAAAATCCTCAGCAAGAGCATCGGAGAAACCACGTATTGCTCTCAGAGGAGCTCGAAGGTCATGAGACACAGAATGAGTAAAAGATTCAAGCTCTTCGTTTATTTCCTTTAACTGATCTGTTCGCTCCTCCACCAATTCTTCAAGATGATGACGATGTTTTTTTAATTCTTCTGCTGCGCGCATTAAATTTGTAATGTCAGTAGTGAATATAAATTTGTTAATTATATCATTTCCTTTTTTAGCTAACGAATAGCGGTTCTGTATATACCGACGTGAACCATCCTTTTGAACAATCCAGAATCTTAATTCCTTTGGTTGTTCTCCTGTACGCTCTGCTTCATCAAAGATTACTTTAAGGTGTTTCCTTTCTTCAGGTGCAGCTAAATTCGAGCTACTTAACCTTGAGAGTTCCTCTTTTGAAAACCCAAAAATCTCACAAGCACGCTTATTGATATATACTATCTTACCTTTTTCTATTATCCTTAAACCATCCTGAGAGTTATCTGCCATCCTTCTAAATCTTTCCTCACTTTTTTTTAATTCAACTTTGGTTTTTTCACGTTGATTGATTACCTGTCTCAGTTCTCTCCATCTTAGTAGAGAAAAAAAGCTGAATGATATAAATATTATCAGGCATGCAATAAATAACATAGCGAGTTTCCATTCAGCATATTCCTGAAAGAAAATCAGGGTAATTCCAAAAAAAATTATTAATGGCGCTAATACCATTACTATAATGGTAATAATAGAGATTACCCAGAATTCCTTTAATTGCTTTATATTTTTTAGAAGTAATTCTATAAGGTTAAAACCCATGATTATATGAATGTTAAAATAACTCCAAGTAAGTTAATTGAGATTATATACTAAGTTGTATAATCCACAACGTATTAGATAATTGTATTATGATATTTTATTGTTTTTTCAACTATAAATTATAAAAGAGTCTTAATCTTAAGTAATCATATTTTATATAATATATCATAATTTTACTTTTGTCAAGTTTTTTCTTTAAAAAAATCAAATATTTATTATTATAATTGTTTATATATTCAATGAATGTACGGAAATAAACAGGATATATCAATAATATTCAAATATTTATACTCAAGAGTTTTTTTCTTGACTTTTTTGCAAACATATGTTATGATATACATAGTTTAAAATTTGATTTAGCTGTTAATCTCTTACTGGAGGGCATATGGAGAAAAACTCAATAGAGTTTCTTAAGTCTTTAATAGGTGCTATGAGTCCATCTGGATTCGAGGAGGATGCAGCAAAGTTATGGAAGGGCTATGTATCCAAGTTTGTAGATAATGTAACTGGTGACGTTCATGGTAACTCCATTGGTGTGATAAATCCCGATGGAAGACCAAGGGTTATGCTTTCCGGGCATATTGATGAAATTGGTTATATGATAAAGTATATAAATAAAAATGGGTATCTATTTTTTGCAACCATTGGTGGAATTGATATACACATAATGCCTGGAGAACGGGTTTTAATAAAAGGAAATAAGGGTAAGGTACTTGGAGTAATAGGAAGGGCTCCTATACATACATTAGAGAAAGAGGAGAGGGAAAGATTGGCAAAAATCGATGAACTCTTCATTGACATAGGTGTTAAGGACAAGAAGGAGGCAGAGAAACTTGTTTCCATAGGTGACCCAGCAGTTCCTGCTGTATCATTTGAAGAATTGCATAAAGACAGAGTAATAGCAAGGGGATTTGACGATAGAGCAGGTGCATTTGTAGTTGCTGAGACATTAAGGCTTTGTTCTAATAAAAAAATGAATGCGAGTGTATATGGCGTCGCAACCGTGCAGGAAGAGGTTGGTCTACGAGGAGCAAAAACATCTGCCTTCAGGGTATCACCTGATGTAGGTATTGCCATTGATGTTACATTCGCAACAGACTATCCTAAAACAAAAAAGGAAAAAATTGGTGATATTAATATTGGCAAAGGACCTGTAATTGCACGAGGACCCAACATTAATCCAAAGGTATTCAATATGTTAGTAGAAACAGCAAAGGCTGAGAAGATACCACATCAAATAGAGGGAATACCCAGAGGGACAGGTACTGACGCAAATGTTATCCAGCTTACAAAGGAGGGTGTTGCAACAGGGTTGGTGTCGATACCCAATAGATATATGCACACTCCTATAGAACTTGTATCGACTGAAGACTTAATTAATGCCTCAAAACTACTTGCAGCATTTATTAAAAGATTAAGCAAGAAAACGGACTTTATCCCATTTTGAGGTTAGAGGACAGGACAACTGGTAGTAACTTTATATGGTTTTATATTTATTCCACAAATGGAATTGTGGCATTTCCCTGGGGGAAGAAGGCAATCTTCTTCCCCTTTTTTATTTCTTCTTTTAATGTTTTTTTAAGATCTAAAATTGGTTTAATAAAACATGAACGAAGAACAGAGGGATTAATACCTGTATAACCCCATATTTCCTTTTCAATTAGTATCTCAGCAAGTTTATATGTCTTCTGATAGCCGAGTTTGAAGTTTTCTTTCACAAGCTTCAATGCCTTATCTGGAGAGCCTGCTCTTTCAAATATATCAATAAATTCTCTGTTTCCCACCCCTTCTCTGCAACCTGATACCAACAAAATTACTCCACCTTTTTTGACTATAAGTTTGACATTATCTATTGATTTCTGTGCCTGATAAAAATTTATATCAGTTGGATACTCAGCAACAGTCACAGCAATATCTACAGGCTCATCTAGTCTTACACATGAAACCTCTTTGCAGGGTTTAATGCACATCTCAAATGCCTTCTCTATATTCCCTGAATACGCCCTATAAATCTTACCATTTTTATCTTTTACAATCTGTATACTGAAAATCTTCTCTTCTCCAAACTTTCTTGTTAACTCGAGCATTCCAAGGTGGACAGGATTATCTTTTAGATTTAGAGTGATTGCTCGGGGTTTCAGGATAAGAGAATGATTTGATTCTATTGTTGAATAAGATGCTACACCTGGAAGGAATGATTTTCTGCCACCCATAAAGCCAGCAAAGTAGTGGGGTTCAACAGATGTAATAGTAATTATTCGAGGCGCTTCGTAGACTATTTTAGATATTTCATGAGGGTTACCATATATATCATTACCCAGACTTACAAATTGGTCATTCTTTGCATCGTGGATATGGATATTATCCCGAAGGTCTTTCAGATGTTTGCCAAATATAAATTGTAATCCCTCCTTTTTAGGTGCAGGATGAGAACCACATGCTACAACGAATCTTATTTTTCTTTGACTTATTTTAGGATAAATAACTTCAAGTATCCTGGATGTAGGTGTAGAACGTGTATCATCGTTAACAATAATAATTGTCCCATCCTGTATAAAATCTTCAAAGGGCTTTGATTCGATTGGATTCTCAAGTGCATCCGATATCGTCTTTATTTCATCATCACATTTAACATCATTGAGATAATATACTGAAGTTGATGATGAGAGGTAGAATTCAATCACTTCGCTTCCAAAAGGGATTTTTATAATTTCTTGCTTTTCCATTTTGTCTCTAATTTGGTTATGTCAATGTTCAAGAGGTTATTAATTATTAGCTTATTGGTAGAGATTACATCTCCAATCTGAGCATAACTAACTCCAGTCATAATATCCTCAAATTCATACTTCTTTTTTATATCTACCTCTAAAATAAATCTTGAGTTTGATTCAGAAAAGAGAATGGAGAAAGGTTCTCTTAAACCTGAACTTGGTATATTATCAAGGTTAATTTGTAACCCAAAACCTGAACCAAAACACATTTCAGCTAAAGCTACTCCAAAACCACCCTCAGAACAGTCGTGACAGGAAACTACCATACCTTCTTTTATGGACATATATAGTCTTTTATATAACTCTATTGCTCTCTCTGGTCGTATATCGGGTTCTTCTCCATCTGAAAATTGAAGTATGCGGTGCAGAAGAGAATTACCAAGTTCAGGATATGTATGACCAATTATATAAACAGGATTACCCAGGAACTTAATATTTTGTGTAACTGTCTTATTTACGTCATCTATAATACCGATGCCCGATACAAGTATCGTTGGAGGTACAGACTGTTTTCCATTTTTTGATTCATACTCATTGTAAAGACTATCCTTGCCAGATATAAATGGCATACTATATACAATAGCCACATCATAGAGTGCCTCACAGGCTCTTACAAGTTTTCCCATATTTTCTTGATCTTCAGGATTTCCCCAGGAAAAGTTATCGAGTAATGCAATTTGAGATGGGTCACCACCTGTAGCACATATATTACGGACCGCCTCATCAAGGCTTGAAGCAGCATTATTATATGAGTCTTCATAGAATGGTGCAAGTCCATGTGCTACAACAATCCCTTTATTACCTTCTATAAATAATGGTTTTAAAACTGCAGCATCAGCATTAAGTGGTTTTATCACTGTTGCACCCTGAACCTCGTGGTCGTACTGCCTAACAATCCATTCTTTGCTTGCTATATCAGGATGTGAGAGCATTTTCATAAGGATTACATCAAGATTTTTATCAAATTTTTTATCTATTTTC
Organism: Caldifarciminota bacterium; assembly: GCA_023129165.1. Lineage (GTDB taxonomy): Bacteria > Hydrothermota > UBA3073 > UBA3073 > UBA3073 > JAGMCL01. Next base: position 27,767 of record JAGMCL010000009.1, read on the forward strand.
TTTGAACCCTCACCCCTATCCTTTTTTATGGGTAGTAAAGCCTTCTTTGCTATCTTTGGCATGCCATGAATTAAAAATTTAAGGTCTATGTCACATATCACTTTTTCTTTATACCTCACTTTTACTCTATTTGAGTTAACAAATCTCCCTATTACAGTAAGCTCGCTCCCATATTCATCGAAGACTCGTTTAAGTTCTTTTAAATTTTTTCCAGAAGCTGCAAGTACCATCCTTTCTTGTGATTCAGAAACCCATATCTCAGTGGGACTCAACCCCTTGTATTTCAAAGGGACATTTTCCAGTTGAACCTCTACACCAATACCTTCCGCAAGTTCTGAAACTGATGTACAGATTCCTCCTGCACCACAATCTGTAATGGAATTATAAAGTGCTTTTTCCCTTGCTATAAGCAGTGCATCGAGTAGATTCTTCTCTCTAAGTGGGTCACCTATCTGGACAGCTGAACCGAACTCACTCTGTGTCGTTTCATCCATTACACCAGATGAGAATGTTGCACCGTGAATACCATCTCTACCTGTTTTGCCACCTACCAGTATAACAAGGTCTCCATTATTTACCTGTTTATCTACCGTATTTTTTGGCATCATACCTATACATCCACAATAAACAAGAGGGTTGGTAGTATAATCGCGATGATAAGTTACAGAACCATTTATAGTAGGTATTCCCATCTTGTTACCGTAATCAGCAACACCTGCTACTATACCGCGTAGTATTCTCCTTGGGTGCAGTACTCCTTTTAGTAGTGATGAATAGGACTGGTCTAAATTGCCAACACAGAAGATATCAGTATTTGCAATAGGTTTTGCACCGAGTCCACAGCCAAGTATATCTCTTATGACTCCTCCGATCCCTGTTGCTGAACCACCAAAGGGCTCGAGTGCGGAAGGATGATTGTGTGTCTCAACCTTAAAACAAACTGCATATTTATCATTAAATTCAATAATTCCAGCATTGTCCTTAAATGCTGAAAGTACCCAGGGTTTTTTTAGTTCTTCTGTTACCTTCATTATAGTGGATTTTAGAAGATTTCGGATTTCAGACCCGCCCCGCACCTTTGTAAAGGTGCGGGGTTTCCGCTCCGCTCCAAGATTTAGGATTTTAACATTTCCTCTCATTGTCTTATGTGAGCAGTGTTCAGACCAGAGAATTCCGAATGTTTCTAATTCTGCAATGGTTGGGTTTTTCCCTTCTTTTGAAAAATAAATTGAGATTACCTTCATCTCTTCCTGATTTAAGAAGAGACCCATAGTTCTGCTTAATTGAAGTAGTTCTTCTGAATTCATTGAGGGTAAATCTACTGTTGGTGTTTTTTGTTTAGATTCTATTTTCCCTTCTAATTTTTCTTCTCCTTTAACTACATGTTGAATTAGCGGGTTGAGTAAGATTCGACCTTTTGCAAGATTTATGGTTTTATCATCTGTATCATAAAAGATATACTTCTTAAGGATCTTTATACCATCAAGTTTGATACCCAATTTTCTTGCTACTTCTAAGCTATCAATTGCAACTGGATCCATAACGCCTGGATTTAGGGCTATCTCAATAACTCTTGCATTTTCAGGAAACTCAAATAACCCCCACTCCTCATAAACAGAGTCCATAACTATCTCTACAATCTTTTCAAATTGCTTATCAGTAATATCTCCATAGAGAAGGTATACATCCAGCACCTCGACACTGTTAGCTGATAGCCCAAGGTCATGCATATCCTGTTTTATCCTTTCTCCCCTTATTTTATCCTTCCTTTTTATTTCTATCCGTCTCATAGTAAAAATCAAAAATCAAGTATCAAAATTATCACCAAAAGTCTCTCCCATATTATGCCTGAATTATAACATGTAAAGATAAAAAAGTCAAGTCTAAAACAGTGTCATATTAAATAATAAAAAATATTACTAATGAAAATACTTGACTTTTTGCTTTCTTTGTTGTATAATCTTAAAATATGTTTTTAGAAACCACAAGATTTCACGAGATTGTCACAAGAATGAAAGACCAGAGACTTAAGACCAACGAGGAATCATTTCAAAATTAACTTCTACAGTCTGCTTGCCCTGTTGCTCCGAAGGGGCTTTACAGGGTGGTCTTCTATTAAAATTTGTAATCCGTGAACCGAATGTCAGAGCAAGGTAACATCTGTGCATATCTATGGTTAATGCATATTCTTAGATAATATCATGAGAAATATTGCAATTTTGGCAGCAAAAGAGGCAGGTAAGATTCTGCTTTCCTATCTTGGTAGTGTAGATAAAGATTTAAAGAGCGAAAGAGAATTTGTCACAGTCTTTTCTGTATCAATCGCTGTTGAGAAGGATAACGAAATTATACTCGGTGTTGTATACGACCCAATAAGAGAAGAGCTGTTTGAAGCAGAAAAGGATAAGAAGTCAAGACTAAATGGTAGGCAAATATATATTACAAAAACTAAAGAATTGAAAAAATCGAGACTTTTAACAGGGTTTCCTTATAATATGAAGAAAGATAACAATCTTGATTATTTTATGAGTTTAGTCGTTGACGCACTTGAGTTAAGGGTGGATGGTTCTGCTGCACTCGACCTCTGTTATGTTGCCTGTGGAAGAGCGGATGGATATTGGGAACTTAAACTAAAACCCTGGGATACTGCTGCTGGAAAAATAATAGTTGAGTGCGCTGGAGGTTCTGTATCACAAATTAATGGTGAAAGATTTGATCCTTATATACCCAACTTACTCGCTACAAATGGAAAGATACACAATGAAATGGTAAGTATGTTTAATGTTAGATGTTAAATGTTGTATGTTAAATGTTAAATGGGATAAGAGTTGATTGGTTGAATAGTTAATTGGTTGATTAGGTTAAAAGATAAGTGTGATCGGTGCCTCAAATAAAAAAAACTTTGTGCCTTCGTGTCTTAGTGGTGTTAGAAATTAGACATTTATGTTTTATTTATTTTACTTTTATATGTGGTTTCAGGTCTGCAGTCTGATTTCTGTGGTCTTAAGTCTTTGGCTTTAATTTTGCAATTTAATATTTGATATTTGATATTCCTACCTGGGGGGTTTTATGGAATTAACGGTTATTGATATAAAAAAGCCAGATGATGTAAATCTTATACTTGCACAATCGCATTTCATAAAGACTATTGAGGATGTTTATGAATGTCTTGTTACTACTGTTCCAGGTATAAAGTTTGGACTTGCATTTGTAGAATCATCTGGTCCCAGATTGATAAGATATTCTGGCACAGATGACGAACTTGTAAAGCTTGCAAGGGAGAACCTTATGCGTATTGGCGCAGGGCATTCTCTTCTTATATTATTAAAAAACGCATACCCAATAAATATTTTACCTAGATTAAAACAGGTACAGGAAATCGCTGGAATTTACTGTGCAACCGCAAATTCCTGTCAGGTTATTGTGGCAGAAACCGAAAAGGGACGAGGAATTCTTGGGGTTATAGATGGTGAAACTCCACTTGGTGAAGAGAGCGAAAAAGAAATTAAAGAGAGGAAAGAATTTCTGAGAATGATTGGGTATAAGAAGTAAGAGAAATGTTGGATGTGAAATGTTAAATGTTTAATGTTGGCTGATTTTATCCTTTATTCTTTTTACTTTTACCTTTTTCCTTTTGCCTTTTGCCTTATGCCTT
>JAGMCL010000090.1 GCA_023129165.1 Caldifarciminota bacterium
ATCGAAGAGTAAATATTTTACCATTTCTTGTGAAATAGAAAAAATTATTCGGAGGGAGTATGAATGCTGTTGTAGAAATAGCTGGATTTCAGTACAGAGTTAGCAAACATAAGATATTTAATGTACCCAAACTCGATGCAAAGGAAGGTGAGGTAATTCGTATATCAACAGTACTTGCGGTCTCTAATGACAATGATGTTAAAGTGGGAAATCCTTTTCTTGATAATGCCTATGTAGACGCAAAGGTTCTCAAGTTTGGTAAAGACCCAAAAATACTCGTATATAAGTACAAAAAAAGGAAAAAGTATAGAAGAATGAAGGGACATCGTCAGGATTATACCCAAATAGAGATAGTAGATATAGGAATTGAGGAAAAGGTTATAGAAAAAAAGAAAGAACCCAAAGAAACAAAATCAACCAAAAAAACCAAACCAACTAAAAAAACTAAAGAAACCAAATCAACCAAACAAACCAAATAATTACTGTAGTCTATACTAAGGAGATTTTATGGCACATAAAAAAGGAATGGGTTCTTCCCGTAATGGTAGAGATTCAAACGCAAAATACCTGGGGGTAAAACACTATGCAGGCGAGATGATTAATGGCGGTACAATCATTGTAAGACAGCGCGGAACGGTCTTCCATCCCGGATTAAATGTTGGGATCGGTGGAGATGATACACTTTTTGCAAAAACTCAGGGAAGGGTGATGTTCAGGAGAACAAAAGGTAACAGAAAGATTATTGATGTTCTCCCTGTATAATTCATTTACACTGTAATAACCCTCCATAACAGGAGGTCTTATATGCTTATACGGTATATGGGACATTCGGCATTTCTTATAAAAAATAAAGAGGATATAAGAATCGTAACTGACCCCTATTCACCTACCCAGGGTGTAAACTACAAACCAATTAAAGAAGAGGCAGAAATTGTTACTATATCACATGAACACTGGGACCACAACGCAGTCGATTATGTTAAAGGTAATCCTTCTGTGATAAAAAAAGTGGATAAAAGAGAAGTCAGAGGAATAAAGATAAGAGGAGTTTCTACTTTCCATGATACCAGCGAAGGAAAAGAACGCGGTAAAAATATAATATTCATCTTCGAGATTGAAGGTATGAGGTTATGTCACCTTGGTGATCTCGGGCATGTACTCAATAATGAACAGATTTCTCAAATTGGAGATATTGATATCTGTCTTATTCCGGTTGGTGGAACTTTTACAATAGGACCAGAAGAAGCTAAGAAGGTTTTAGATGCTATAAACCCTAAAATTGTCATTCCAATGCACTTCAAAACCCCCTCTCTCGATTTTCCTATCGCCAAAGTCGATGATTTCCTTAAAGGGATTGATAATGTAGTAAGAGTAAATAGCTCTGATTATGAGATAGAAAAAGATAAGCTACCGACTCAAAGAGAGATAATAGTATTAAATCCTGCAATGTCTTAATAATTTAAAAGACCACAGGATTGATTTCACTGAAATTTTTACGTGAAGATCCTGTGGTTTTTTATATGTGATTATGAAATATTCCATCTACAATTCTCCCCTTGGAAAGCTATATATTGTAGCCACAAATAATGGCATATGTAGATTGGATTGGGATGTGATAAGGTTTCAGAAAAATCTACCGGTGAATTCAAATCTGACAAAGGACATATTTCCTGGCTTTGGTCGAAGTCTTGACTTATATTTCAGGGGTTATAGAGAAGATTTCGATTATCCTTTAGACCTTATCTATCTATCCCCATTTACGAGGACAGTTTTGAGAGAAATAAAACAAATACCCTATGGCAAAACGAAGAAATACAATGAATTATCAGTTCTTATCGGAAGACCTGGCGCACAAAGGGCTGTAGCAAATGCAGCAGGAAGAAATCCCATACCAATCATCATACCATGCCATAGAGTCGTTGGAAAAGAAAGTCTGGGTGGATATAGTGGTGGTATGGGTACGAAATTATGGTTACTAAATCTTGAGAAGTCTGGAATATTTCATGAAATCGTTTCTATTATAACCAGACTGAGACAAGAGTGTCCCTGGGACAGTATACAAACTCATGAATCACTTATACCTTACATAAAGGAGGAATGTGAAGAGGTTATTAGTGCTATCAAAGAAAAAAAATATCTTAAAGAAGAGCTTGGCGACTTACTTTTACAGGTTTTACTGCAGTCGGAGATAGCTAAAGACTTCGATATACTCGATGTATGTGAGGTGCTTGCTAGCAAACTAAAAACTCGCCATCCTCATATATTTGGTAATATGAAGGCAAGTACACCTGAAGAAGTAAGAAAAATATGGGAAGAGGTAAAGAGGAACAATTAGCAATTTAAAATTAGCAATTAGCAATGCAAAATGACAGAAGGGAGAGACATCAGACATAAGACAACAGACAGCAGACTAAAGACAGAAGACTAATTACAAGGTAGGAGCAAGCTCCTGCTTGCGATAAGTGAAATCAATTAACAATTCAAAATTAGCAATTAACAAGTTAAAATGTGCTATTAGGATAAATTGAAGATTTTTTATTGATTGAAAGCTGCGGGATGATAGGTAGGAGCCCCGCCTATGGCGGGGCGAAGAGAGAAACAGGTGTGTTAAATTTTTATAATAATATGGATATAAAAAACATAAGAAATATAGGTATAATTGCCCATATAGATGCTGGAAAGACCACAACCACTGAGAGGTTTCTCTTTTATTCTCATAAGACACACAGAATGGGTGAGGTTGATGAAGGAACTACAGTAACTGATTATCTCACAGAAGAAAGAGAGAGAGGTATAACTATAACCTCAGCCTGTGTCAGCACAATCTGGAAAGATAAGCAAATAAACATCGTAGATACACCAGGTCATGTTGACTTCACGGTTGAGGTAGAGCGGTGCCTGCGTGTGCTGGATGGCGCAGTTGTTATATTCAGCGCTGTAGAAGGCGTCGAGTCACAATCAGAAACTGTATGGTATCAGGCAAGTAAATATAAAATTCCAAGGATTGTGTATGTAAATAAGCTCGATAGAATTGGTGCAGACCCATATGAAGCATGCAACATGATGTGCGGTAAACTTGGTGCTACACCCCTTATCATCCAGATACCATACGGAATTGAAGATTCCTTTAAGGGAATTATAGACCTAATCAGGTGGAAACTATACATATGGAAAGGAGAACCTGACAATGAGTATATCATACAGAATATACCTGACGAGTTAATTGAAAAAGCAAAAAAAGAGAGAGAAAAACTTCTTGAGATTGTCTCTTTACATGATGATCACATTGCATCACTATTCTTAGATGAAAAAGAACCTTCTATTTCAGAACTTATATCCTCAATAAGAAGGGGAACAATTGAAAATTTTTATTACCCAACTTTTTTCGGTGCATCACTAAAGAACATCGGTGTACAGCCTTTGCTGGATGGAATAGTAGATTTCCTACCATCCCCTCTTGATCTTCCTCCAATAAAAGGTATTTCCCTTGATGGAAAAGAGACTGAGCGAAAACTACTTCCAGATGAACCCTTTTCGGGTCTTATCTTTAAGATAGTTCAGGATCCATTTGGAAAGTTATTGTATATACGTATATATTCCGGTAAAATAAAAAAAGGTACCATTGTACTTAATGCCAACACACAACAGAAACAGAGAGTTACACGTATATTTAGAATGTATTCGAATAAAAGAAGCGAGGTCAATGAAGCATATGCTGGGAATATATGTACTCTTGTTGGTCCGAAAGAAGTTAAAACTGGGCATACACTCTGCGCAAAGGAACAACCCATACTTTTAGAAAGCCCGACATTTGCTCAACCCGTGGTTTCCGTATCTATAGAACCTAAAACAAAGGCAGACGAGGGAAAACTGATGTCAGTCTTGAAGATGCTTGTAGAGGAAGACCCAACGTTCACATGCATATATAATGAAGAGACAGGCGAAACGATAATTTCTGGTATGGGAGAGTTACATCTCGATGTTCTCACAAATAGGATAACAAAAGAATTTGGTGTGCATGCAAGAGTCAGCAAACCAAGAGTTAGTTACAGGGAAACAATTCTTGGAGAGGCAGTTTCAGAAGGAAGGTATATCAAGCAAACAGGGGGAAGAGGACACTATGGTCATGTAAAGCTTGCTGTTTCACCCAGGGAAAGTGGTAGAGGAATTGAAATAGAATACAACATCAAAGGTGGTGAGTTGCCAAAAGAATTTTTCTTTGCAATTAAAGAGGGAATACTCGAATCTCTCAACGCAGGTCTATTCCTTGGTTACCCAGTAGTTGATATCAATGTAAATGTCACTAGTGGTTCATACCATGAGGTAGATTCCTCATCAATTGATTATAAAATAGCCGCTAGTATTGCGGTTAAGAGAGCAATAGAAAAAGCGGAACCTTGCCTGCTTGAACCAATAATGAATCTCGAGATAATAGTTCCAGGTGAATATCTTGGTGCAGTTCTTGATGATATTAATGCGAGAGATGGTAAGGTGAACTCGCTTCAAGGTAAGGGTAACCTACAAACAGTAAAAGCAACTTGCCCACTTCGCAATTTGTTCGGCTACGCAACTGCAATAAGGTCGCTGTCACAGGGTAGAGCAGTCTATATCATAGAATTCGGTCACTATGGTATTGTACCGCAGAACGTTGCTGAAGAAATGGTAAAAAAAATCAGAGGGTATCTATAATAGCAGAAAAAACACTATACACCTACTAACTCAGAGAAAAAAAGTTTACATCTACATTTTATATTGAAAAGGAAAAGTACAATCAATATAAATCAGCGTTCATCCCTGCCTACCGGCAGGCAGGTGCGTCCAAAAAAAGGGGGAGAACTATGAAAAATAAACCTATTATCATAGATGGCAATTCACTAACGATTGAAGATATCATCAAGGTTGCACGGTATAATGTAAAGGTCTTACTCTCTCCTTCAGCCAGAAATAGATGCAAGGACAGTCTAAAATGGATAGAAAAGAAGGCTCAGGGTGAACATACCATCTACGGAGTCAATACAGGATTCGGTTCAAAGGAAAGGGTTAGAGTTGCACCTAATGAACTGCAGAATCTGCAAAAAAATCTCATACTCTCCCACTCCGCTGGTGTCGGCGAAATTATGGATAAAGAGACAGTTCGAGCAATGATGCTTCTTAGGGCAAATGCCCTATCAGTAGGTTTCTCCGGAGTCAGACCTCTCTTGATAGACAATATCCTTACTCTCCTTAATAATAATGTACACCCTATTGTTCCCCAAAAGGGGTCTGTTGGAGCATCCGGTGATCTTGCTCCACTGGCACATCTTGCACTTTTGCTACTGGGTGAGGGTAATGCATTTGTAGGGGAGAAAAAAACCGCTGCAAAGAAGGCATTAAATCATGCAGGTGTTGTTCCCATATCTCTTGGTCCAAAAGAAGGGCTTGCACTTATAAATGGAAATCAACTTTCCACAAGTATAGGCATAATAACACTTTTCGACTTCCTCCACCTGTTTAATACTACTCTAACTTCTGCCAGCCTTGCTCTTGAGGCACTACTTGCACATAAAGATGCATTCAGCCCTGAATACCTCAGAGCAAGACCACATGAAGGTATTATGGAGGTTTCAAAATGCATAACAAGTCTTCTTGAAGGTAGTCAACTTATCAATACCGATAAAGAACACATACAGGATGCATATTCACTGCGTTGCATACCGCAGGTTTATGCTACAGTACTCTCCTCTTACAATTGGGTAAAAGGTGTTCTCGATGTCGAAATCAATTCTGCCACTGATAACCCACTTATATTTCCGAACCTAAATAGGGTAATATCAGGAGGTAACTTCCACGGTGAACCTATCGCTGTAGCAATGGACCTTCTTGGTATAGCTATCTCTAATCTTGGTAATATAACAGAAAGGCAAATAATGAGGCTCGTATCATCGTTCCTATCAAAGGGTCTCCCCTCCTTCCTGGCAAAGCGGGAGGGATTGGAAAGTGGATATATGATAGCTCAGTATTCAGCAGCCGCACTTGTATCTGAGAATAAGCTCCTCACACACCCAGCATCCTCCGATTCAATCCCAACTTCAGAAGACCAGGAAGACTATGTAAGCATGGCACCAATTGCAGCAAGAAAGGCAAGAGAAATATTCAAAAACACAAGGACCATAGTAGCCATCGAACTCTTGTGTTCGGCAGAGGCAGTTGATATAAGAACAAAGGAAGACTATTCCCTTCTTGGTAAAGGCACAAGGGTAGTCCAGGAATTAATACGAGAAAAAGTGCCACCGCTTAATAGAGACAGAATAATAAGTGATGATATAAAGACAGCTGAGGAATTGATTGAAAAAAATATAATTTTTAAAGAAATAAAAGATAAAGGAATTACCCTCCCTTTTTTGGGAATGCCTAATATATTCACTCTATAGTCAATTCGCGGTTTTAAAGAAATCCATGAAACAAATTGATTGTGAACATCTTTACCGTGATGGACGATACTATAACCTCGAAAATGAGGATTTTGTAGATGATATCCCCTTCTACCTGCATCAGATTGAGAAATACGGCGAGCCTGTTCTTGAACTGGCTTGTGGGACAGGAAGGATTACCATTCCTATAGCCCAAAAGGGAATTCAAATCACAGGATTAGATATATTAGACTCTATGCTCAATCATGCTAAGAGAAAGACAACAAATAAAGGTGTTAATGTCGAATGGATTAAGGCTGATTGCAGAGATTTCAGATTAAATAAGAAATTTAATCTTATATTTTTCCCATTCAACTCAATAGCCCATCTTCATGATTTGGAAAGTATTAAAGCCTGTTTTTCCTGTGTAAAAGAACATTTAATGGATAATGGTAGATTTATCATTGATTTCTTTAATCCCAGTCTAAACATTTTAACGAGAGACCCAACCAAGCGCTATCCTGTAAAAGAGTATCCTGATCCTGATGGGAAAGGTCAGGTTGTTATTACAGAAAATAATATTTATGATGCTGCCAACCAGATAAACAGGGTTAAATGGTACTACAAGATTGGCAGCCAGTCAGAGGAGGTTGTAGAAGATTTGAACATGCGAATCTTCTACCCACAGGAACTCAATACGCTCCTCTATTATAATGGCCTTACCGTTGATGTTAAATATGGTAATTATGATGAGGCCCCTTTCATATCAACTTCACCAAAACAGTTAATAGTATGCCGCAAAAATAAATAGGACGACTTCAGCTAATAGCAGGATTGCCAAAATAGACCTTATAATCTCCTTAACAGCATATTACCATAGGTAAGCATAGTTTAATTAGTATGTCATTGCGAGCGACTAACGGGAGCGTGGCAATCTCATATTTTTTCAACAGTGACTTGTAAGGGACTTGTAAGAGAAAAAACCCAAAATTCTCTTATTTGCTTGCCTCAGGCAAATCCCTATTTAACACAACTTTCCTGTCATTGCGAGCGACTAACAGGAGCGTGGCAATCTCATATTGAAGTGTCATTGCTAGTCCATACGGGCTAAGCAATCTCATCCAGCCTTCTGTCATTGCGAATCCGTCGCACTTCCTGACGGATGAAGCAATCTCATTTTTTAAAAGAAACATTTTTTCCTTGACTTTTCTCCATTTTTGTTATAATATATACTATATAGTCTTAGCGTCTTTGTGTCCCAGTGAAATATGCTGCGCATTTCACGGGATAAATCATAGAGTCCCAGTGAAATATGCTCCCCATGGAGTAGTTTTACATTTCACCACGGTGTAATAAAGAGAATCATTACACATGGCAAGCCCCGTACGCTATCGCTATAGGGCAGGCAGGGCAAGCGGGATAAATCTTTGGGTTATATAAATTAAGCTATTAAGAATTTGGAGTGCATCGACCATGTCGATGCGTGTACAGATATAGATTTTTATAAGCATAAAAAATGTTAGGCGACAAGGTGATAGTCTATTGAAATACAAAGAAAGTGAGGTAATCTATGGAAGAACCAACTATACAAGAGCAACCCGTACAAGAGCAACCTATACAAGGTAGACCAACAGAAGTTCCACAAGAAATCTTACGATGGAACTGGGGTGCATTTTTCCTCAACTGGATCTGGGGAATAGGCAACAGCACTTACATAGCATTACTGTGTCTTATCCCGTTTGTCAACATCATTATGATATTTGTACTGGGAGCAAAAGGTAGTGAATGGGCATGGCAGAATAAGCACTGGGACAGTGTTGAACATTTTAAAAGAGTTCAGAGAGCCTGGGCCTGGTGGGGATTTGGTCTGTTTCTTTTGGGTATTCTCATTTTTATCATAAACACCATAGTAGCCGTATCAACTTTACAGTAATAATCAGCACCACGTCGCCTAACTAATTAATTTATCAATCACTGAGTCTAATATTTCGTGCTGAAGATAAAACAATCTCATCGTTTTAACCTATCATTGCGAGTCCGTCGCAGTTCTTGACGGACGAAGCAATCTCATCAGTTAAATTTTTCCTTGACTTTTGTCCATTTTTATTATATTATACTAACTGAGGTTTATTAATTAGCAGGTATTATGTGTTGTGGATTTATATGAGAAACAGTAATAAGCATTAAAGGAGAATATATGAAGGAATACATGAAAAAGGGACAAAAAGAAGCTAGAATTGGATTTGATAGTGAAAAGGACATAATTAGGATGATAAACACTAATAAACAATTTAACAACTCAATTAAAAAATGATTAAATAATCTTGGGTTTGTTATACATGGTGAGATTAAAGCTCAGAAAGATGATATGAAAGCAGATATTTTTATAGAAAATAACTTAAAAATTGGAGTGAGTATAAAAACCGTAACCACAGCGGATTTTAACCATATAGACAGAAGAAGTCTTGAAAATTGGAAAGATTTTCTTGATATGCCCGAGAATATATACAAAATCTTAAAAGAATCAATATTAAGAATTGCAAGAAACAGAAATGATTTATTTGTAATACAACAAGACAGAGCAAAGATTAGAGATTTTTTTGCAAAGAATATAAATAAAATAATAAGAGAAATATTTACTAACTCTGAAGAAAATTTAAGGCTCTTTATAGTAAATAATAAAAGAAAATTAATACTATATCTTTTTCTAATGCAAGAAGTTGTAGATTTTCTTTTAGAAAACACCCAAGATAATATATTCTTTAGTAAAAAAGGGATTATATACTTAGGTAATTATTTAAGAGTACAAAGAAAAAGCGGAGATGGTAAACATATAACTATTCCAAAAACAGATTGGAAACATCCTGGCAATCAACTTCAATTTAAATTTTCCCCCTTGAAATTTGCAGAATACATTGAAAATAACAAATCCATTAGAATATGCAGTATTAAACTTTCTTAGATATTAGGAGAAAAAATATGATTTGTCTGGTGAAAGTAAAATTTGACTTAAGGGACCCAGATGAGCTTTATTTTGCTCAAAAGGAAATAGATAAACTATTGGGCACAAAAACAAAGCTTATCAAAACAATGGCATCTCTTATTAAAGAGAAACCATTTAACTTACTGAATGATGAGGTTATTCATTTAATTTCACGGCTGGTATATATGGGTGAAGGTCAAGGATATTTGGCTGAGATGCCAGGTAGAGAAATAGTAAGTATAGTAAAAAAGGCAACCTTTTTTAGAGAAATTTATGTAATTTTTACAGCAGAGAATAATGCAACAATATTGAAAAATATATTTAATAAGATAGGAATAACTGTTAGTAGCGAGCAATTGAAAAACAAGCAGATTGACCCGAATCCATACACTCAAATTTTCATACAAAGCACGTCAGAAAAAAGAAATCTTGTAACAATTCGATTCTTGCCTTTTCAAACACTCTTTGAATATGTAACAGAGGTAAAGAAACTCCCAGCAGCAGTGTTCCGTCCAAAAAACAGTGTAAACTGGTTAGATTATTTTAGGGAAAAGGAAACTGGGATAGAAAAAGGAGTAAAGGAATTACTCGAGCATATGAAAACAGGTCATTATCGTTCACCTCATTTTGGTCTTGGAAAAGACCATGTGGGTGACTTTGTAGATTGGGCATCTACAAGTCTAAGAAAACCCTTTCTTCATTACCTCCACAAATATAAAGGAAAAGGGGACCCAAGAATATCACGTGCCTTGATAAATTTATTAGATGTAAAGGAAGGGGATACAATCCTTGACCCATTTGCAGGCTCAGGAGCATTTATTGCTGATGCCCCAACTATGGGGTTAAATGCTATTGGTATAGAGGTTTTAAATATAGGAAAGATGATAGCTGAAGTTAAATGCAATCTTGGAATTGATATCGAAGTTTTACGAAACAACATAATCAAATTGTTTGAATCTATAGATGGTATGTTTACAAAACAAGATATAAGGAATGAATTAATAGAGATAAATGATAAAATTAGAAATAATACCAACAATAGTAGAGTTTATGATAACATCAGTCCACATTTAGCTAAAATTGTATTCTTAAAGAAAGGAATAGAAAATATAGATGACATAAAAGCGAAGGCATTTCTCCAAATACTCTTAAGTCAAAAGATTGTTGAATATTCTGAAAAAAGGAGAAGTTGGGAAATAATCAACTCCTTCAAATCTTATGTTGAAGACAGATATTTAACACTGTTTGCAACCCAAAAACTTGCAAAAATACTCAGTGTGAATCTTAATGGAGGTATGGTTAAAATAATCAAAGGTGATTCAACCAATATGTCAATGATCGAAAGCAATTCTATCGATGGCATACTCACCTCTCCCCCTTATTTTGATGCCTTGAACTATATTGGAAATAATGAGGTTTCAATTCTGATTCTTGGTTTAGATGAAGATCTTACCTGGGAATCAACAAAAGAATTTTATGAAGCAAAACACAGAGACGATGAAAAGTATGATAAACAACCCCTTTTTCTCAGGGATAGATATTACTCTATTAAACTGCCTCCTTCTAGTATAAAACTTATAAAATTATTACAAGAATCTCGTCGAGCCTATAAATCGAAAGTCGTTGAAAATTACCTGAAGATGATGAAACTTTCATTTGAGGAGTGCTATCGCGTTTTGCGAAGTGATAAATATTACCTAATGGTAGTAAGTAAATACCATAGATGGATGATAAATGGAAAAGAACAAACGATAGAATCATCAACTATATTGGCAGATTTAGGAAAATCTGTAGGTTTTAAGGTATCAGATGTTATTGAACATGGTTTATCCAAAGCCGACAAAGGTAAGATTGGAGTAGAAGACATACTAGTTTTTCAAAAAAAATAAAACTAAAAAGTAATGCGGAAATTTAGGATTTTATATTTTATTCTATTAACTATTTTAATCAATGGTTGTGAAAAATCGCCGACTGAGGTTGTAGTTAATAAGGTATGCTATGGATATATCAAGTTATTGTGCCATCATGATGCTATTCCATACGGATGTTCAGAAATTGAAAAGGAAGTTTATCTTTATTCTCATCCTGTAGCTGACATTGATGAAACAGAAATGGTTATCACTAGTAGTGTTAGGAGTGATACCTTAACCTTAAGTCAAGGAATTAATTATATAAAAGGCAGAAGTTGGGGGTGCTATACAAATCCTGATACTAATTATATACTTTATGTCACATCCAACATAGGAAATCTATCTGGAACTATAAATCTTCCCTCATCCTGTGAAATACTTGAACCTGAAGACGATGATACTTTAGAATCCGCTGATAATGCTCAAATAATTTGGTCAAAGTCAAATAGAGCTGAATGGTATCTTATTAAGCTGTATATCGAACCATTTACTCTTATTGAACCACTATGTATTAGCGATACCATAATCATTGGACCCTTTTTAGATACAATCCCAGATTTTGTCCCTTGTAAGGATTCCACCCTGTATGTAAGAGATACCATAGTAGATATAGACCTAACATCTTCTTTAGAATATCTTCAGAATTTTCCCTTCATCAATTTTGTTAAAGTCACTATAAATATTGATGCCTACAGTGGACCTTTTCCTCACTCTGAGGAATACAATCTGTCTGGCACATTTAAGGGTTGCCTATGGGCTGCGTATTTGCCTATCACAACACGAGATTTCTTTATTAAAATATAACTAGTTCAGCACGGGAAATAATTCTCTATTTCTTTTATCCTTCTTTTTTACTACCTAACTTTTCCCTTGACTTTAATCTGTTTTTTTATTATAATACAATAAACAATTAGTTGTGTTAAGAGAAGAAAGGTATAAAGGTAGAAAAACGGAATTAATCCTTTTGTCCAATACACCCTTTTAGGGGTTGAAAAGCATCATGCCTCATGTTTTTCGCTAACTCTATTATCGTTTAGTCTTGGGCTCTCATAATCGTGAACCTTATTGATAGGAACTGGAGGCCTGTTTTCTAAAGCTTCTGCGAGGTAGTTGTCCAAACTCCTTGAATGCCTTAAGGCAGTTTGATGGTTTCTATTCCCATCGCTAAAGCGGTGGGCTACATAGAATTTGGTGTTATTTTATTTCTATTTCCCACTGCTAAAGCAGTGGGCTACAGAAAATAAGAAATTTCATCTCTATTTATCATTCAAGGAGGTGTAAAAATATGAGCTTTACAACCTGGGCAGATTCAAAAGTAAAAAAGTTCAGCTGGATTGATCTGAAACTTGTACAAATTAGCGCTATTGGTTGTTTTTTGATGATAGCAAAACTTTGGAAACCATTGCTTCGTTTAGATTGGTATTGGTATGCTGTAATTGCCGTATTAGCGGGAATAAAACCAGTATATAATGCACTTAGAAAATAGGCATTATCTTTACCAACTACGCTCACTTTGTTCGCTGTGCATAAGTCACATCTACCAATCGCCTGCCCACTGTCTGTCAGGGCTGTCAGGCTAATGGTGATTTGTTTGCCAAAAAGATAGTTGCCATAATATTGATTCTGGGATTTTATATTTTACTCTACCTTGAGGAGGTCTATATGTCCAAAAAACTCTTTGTTATAAGTATAACCCTTATTGGGTGCATATTGTTTCACGCCAGATGTTATGGGAATGAATTAGACCATCCGGTTGAAATTGCTATTATGACTACTGCTGATATTCAGAGCTGCATCGTGCCCTATACAGTCGTTATTGAAGGTGATACCCTCACTGTTGGTGGTCTTGAAAGAATTGCTGCAGCCTCAAATCAAATAAGGTCAAAAGTTGATGGTTCCCTACTCCTCTCATCTGGGGATGACTTGATAGGACCTCTGTTTTCACTCCTTAGCGGTGAACCAGAGATTCGAGGTATGAGTATGGCGGACTATGATGTCGTTACACCCGGTAATCATGAGTTTGATAGAGGTGTTGATATTTACAAAAATGCTATCAGTTTTTCAAATTTTAATATAGTATCAGCAAATCTAATCATTGATGACCAGGAACTTGCGAACAGGATTCATCCCTATATAATAAAAGATGTTGCTGGATTGAAGGTCGGTATATTCGGTATGATGACTCCAGAGTTATTAAAGGTTTGTAACATACCTGGAGGTGGTGCGGTAGTCAACCAGGACATAGTCAAAGTCGCTGATAATATTGTCAATGAGCTTAAAAAATCCGATTGCGACATCATAATCGGTGTCACACACGTTGGAGTGACCTTTGATAGAGAACTTGCACAAGAGGTAGATAGTATTGATATAATAGTTGGTGGTCATGACCACGAATACATCAATGAAACTGTTGGAAGTACAATAATCGTTCAAGATGGCTCAAGGGCTAAATATCTTGGTGTTTTGAGGTTTGTTTTCGATAAAGGGGAAATCCAGAACCCAATATGGGAAAGAGTTTTGCTCGATTCAACTGTTGGTTATAACCCTGCAATAAAAGACCTGATGGCACAATACATGAAGATTTATAACGACAGCCTTGGCATGGTAATTGGTGAATCAACTGTCGAAATGGATGCTTGCAGAGGTGTAAACCGCAGTCGTGAAACGAACCTTGGCAATATTATAGCCGATTCATGGCTTGACTGGTTTACAGATGCTGATGTGGCTTTAGTTAATGCTGGAGCGATTCGTGGTGACCAAATTTATCCTACTGGTTCGATTACATACCTAACCGTGAATGAGATACTTCCATTCAGAAATGAGGTCTATATGGTTCAATTGACCGGTGCTGAACTGAAACAGGTGTTTGAGGTATCCGCATCTGTATTGAGAGTTGCTGATGACGGATGCCCTGATACCTGCAGAGCCTCAGATGGAGGATTTTTACAGGTTGGTGGTGTAAAAATTACCATCGATACGACTCAAGCTCCTTTCTGTGCTGTATATTCAGGTCGGGATGTATCTAAAATAATCAATGTAGGTTCAAGAATTATAAGCATCGAGGTTTATCAAAATGATTCATGGGTTTCCCTTGACACATCCGCTATCTATACAGTACTAACAAACAGCTGGATGGCAATAGGGGGAGATGGACATTACATTTTCAGAAGTGAAGACATTCAAAAGAAGAATACAACCCTTATCACAACCGACCTTTTAACGAGTTATATACAGAGTCATACTCCTGTAGCCCCACAAATAGAAAGTCGTATAAAGTTCTTAGTCAAGTGAATATAAACAATACATCTTTTTCTTATTAAAATAACAATTTTCTTGACAATTCTCCTAATTTATATTATAATTCATATAGTATATTAGATGAATATTTATGGAATATAGACGAACTTCGAGAATCGATACCAGCCTTGACAACGTTAAACGAAAAAGGTCTCGAAGCTGGGTAAACAGTGACGAAACTCGCCTGCCTGACGGCAGTCAGGTAACGAATCTCGAAGATGAAAGCTCGAAACTGGAAAAAGACATTCTACTTTCATGAAATGGGGAGCATATATATTTTTGATTTTTTATTTGTCATTTTGATGTTTGATATTATATCTGTAGTTATCGACTGTGTTAACCGAGAGACGTAAGGTACTACAAGTTCTGCGACAGGTTTAATGGTGTTAACTAAGATATCCTACAAAGATCAGGATGTTGGATATCAATTACTTTCATATTTAAAGGCTTCTAAACTTCATACTGGATTATTAGTTATCCGTTAGCTAACGGATTGGTAATAAAAGTTGTCAGGTAAAGAGATTTGTAAATTAATCTGGGTAATTTTTTCCTAACTAAAGGTGCTGTGTAGTTAATATCTGGGTAATCAGGTATAATGAACATTATACCAGGGGGTGAATTTATGTCACGTAAAGATAAAAATAAAGGGGAGAAAAAGGTACAGAAGAAAGCCAAGCATACTATTAAGGAAAAGAGAAGGCTGAGGAAGGAAAAAAAGAAGAAGCAAGAATAAAATGGGATTGCCACGCCCGTAAGGCCTCGCAATGACAGATTGCTCAATTTTACACAATACCTAAACAAATCCAGGGAGGATAAATGAAGATAAATAAACCAGTTTGTTGGATTATTATCATGTTAACATTGGGAATAGTTTCGATTTCTGCAAACGAATTTACTAATAGTAATTTTGGAAATAGAGATATTAATACCTATAAAGAACAACAGATTGCTTATGCAGTAATCATCAAAGAGGCAACCTATAATGACTCTACCTGGCACGCAGTTGTAGATACACTCCTGGCACGATACCCAGGTCAAGTATTCGTCTGGAATAGTTCTCTCAATGATGTGAAGGATGACGTTGCTGCCTTTCAACCAACACATATTGGTTTTGTATGTAATATTACAACCGCCTCACCAAGTTTTATTATGAGCAGTATATGGCCCTTTACAAGAGACTTAGATGATGATATCTACTGCGATGCTATCTGGGGAATTATAACAGGCTGTGATGCTCAAGATGCCCTAAATCTTGTTACAGGTCCTACCGGATTTGAAGTAAAAACTGTTCTTGGTGGAACCACCTGCTGTGACTTGAATTACTATACTCAGGGCATATCAACCGCTGAGGCATCCTATGGAGAATACTATATAAAACATCCCGATTCTCTAGAAACTACTCACTATACTGACGGTCCTACTGATAGAACAGTGTGGCTTGTAACAATGATAAATGATGGTATCGATATTTTCAATTACGATCCAGTGGATATCTTTTATACCAGCGGACATGGTAGCGCAACTTCATGGCAACTGCATTATCCTTCATCAGATCTGGAAGGTTTCTTTCGCTCCAGTAACGGACAGGTTTATGGTGATCCACACATAGAACCTGATACGAACATAAATTCAGACCATCCGAAGATATATTTTGGTCTTGGTAACTGTAATATCGGACAAATTTACAGTAGTAATTGTATGGCACCTTCATGGATACATACAGGTGGGGCATATCAATATACTGGCTATTTAATCGGTGAAGGTTCAAATTCTTTCCAACATGGTGGAACAAAGGCTTATTTTTATAGGATGTCAAGAGATAATACCTGGGCAGAGGCGTTCTTTCTGGGTAATCAAGCACTCAAATTTGATATAACAAATAACACACCTGGAGTAAATCCAACTGATTTGAATGGCTCTGCTCTATATGGTGACCCCGGGATGCAGGTAAAAATGTCCAATGAAGGTGTTTTCCAGCAGCCACTCTTCACAAGCGAGCTTATAGTAAATGAAGGAACCGAAAAGGATACAATTACTTTCAAGATTACGATGAACAGAGAAGGAAATCCCGGCACTACAAGCAAATGGGGTAATCGTCATCCGACGATAATTTTACCCTTCAGAGCAGAAAATATTGAGATTATCTATACTGATGCCATAACTGCAATAGTTGAGGATAATTTTGCCTTAATGTATATCTGGTATCAGGGACAGTCATCGTTAACAGAAGGTGAAACAAGAGAGGTTATATTCACCTGTGACCATACTATTACCGGCATTGATGAAGAAACAGTAAAACAAGGAGATTTAGAGGTTATACTTTATCAAAATCAACCCAACCCATTCAGAAAGAGAACAGTTATCAGTTATCAGTTATCGGTTATCGGTAACCAACTGATCACTGATGACCGGTCACCGATTACCCTGTCCATCTACGACCTTACCGGTCGCCTTATCCGCACCTTCCCTCTTCACCCTTCTCTCACCACTTATCGCTCTTCAATAGTCTGGGATGCTAAAGATATAAGTCCTGGTATTTATTTCTACCGCATTACTGGTGGTGATTTCAGCGCTATAAAAAAATGTATTATATTGAAATAGTATCATATGACTATATAATGCACCTAATTTTAATGTTGCAGGTAACAAAGTTGACTGGTCTGACAACTGCACGACGCCTGCCCCGCCTTTGTGGGGAAAGGCAGGATAATCAGGAAGTTTTCTTTACCTCTCAATGTAGGGCATGCTTCTGCAAGGCTGACTTGACTGACATACATTACTACTCTAACTTCAAATCAAAGCTATACCTCAATGAATAATACTCTTAATAATGTAAAAACTATAATCACTATTATAATAGCCCATATTATTCTTACTGTAACCTCTATAGATGCAGAATGGACACTAATCGATTCAACCAGCTTCACCAGTCTTGTTCCAGCAGGTGAAAGATGTTGTGTTTCAGTTCAATCTTCTACAAACTATCTGGAATTAACCTTGCCCTCAGATAATCTTACACCCGATGCAGAAGCTGCTGTCAGCATTGCCCCCAACTGGCTTAAAATGGATTTAAGAGATAACTTTCGCAGACTTGACGAGGAAGACCAGAATCTTTATGCAGGTTTAATCAATATTGCAATATATCCGTATATAGATGAAATCTGCTTTGAAGTGGCTCATATTGCTCCCCAAACACTTTCATCATCAATGAACCCACAGGTATTATTAGAGAATGTTGAATCATTATATGAAATTGATACATATCTTGATTATGTAGAAATAGTTGATAATGATGGTGATGATTATTACTCAACTGTTGTTTATAGAGTTCTTGAACAGGGAGATACTCTTGATATAGAATTACCTCAGGAACTTTATTACTGGTATATAGTCCATCCAAAGTTACATAAGGAAAATCCCGATTATATCAATCCAGGCACAGGAAATCCGGAAGCTCCACCAACAGGTGTTTTCTGGCGTGACTTCTTAATGAACTATAATGATGATGGGTATCCTCTTTTACTACACTGCCTGGACACCTGTTCAGTATTATGGAAAACCCAGCAAAATTCACTTGATAACGGAGCTGTAGGTGCCCTTACCAAATGGATTCTCGATGTAATGACCTTCCAGTCATATCCTCATCATGACCAGCCAGTACGGATTTACAGATTACACATCGGCACCTGTAGCGTACATTCTTATCTCACCGCAGCTGCAGCTCGAGCTGCACTCATACCTGCTGTTGTCAATGTGATGTATAGCAATAATCATAAGATAAATGAATTCTGGGATAGACACTGGATTGCATGGGAACCAGTAAATACCTTTATTGATTACCCGGAGGGTTATGAGAACTGGGGTTGGGATGTGGCAGCAGCATTTAACTGGCGTGGTGACAGCTACATCTGGGATGCCACAGAAAAATATACAGAGATATGCACCCTTAATGTTAATGTAACAGATAATAATGGACAGCCTGTTGATGGTGCGAGGATTAAAATCTACAGTAGTCCCTGTGTAAGTTGGGGGGCAACTGCAGGTTGGACGAATTACAATGGAGGTAAACAATTTCTTCTTGGTAACAATCGGACCTTTAATGCCCAGGTCACCAGTAATATTGGTAATTATCCCCAAAGTGGAATGGAGACTGTAATCACAAACAGCGAAGCAGGCCAATGTTATGAATGGAATGTTACGTTACCTGGTGCTATTCCAATACTGGATGTATCTTCTGCTACCATACCAGATAATCCAACGGATGATTATCGTATAGTATTAGAATATAACTTACCAGAAGAAATTCTATATGGTAATAATTTTGATGACAATAATTGTTTCTCACAAAAAGACTCACCCGGACATATTGACTTTTTTATCTGTGATGAAGAGAATTTTAATTATTATACTGTAAATGAACGTTTTCAAGCCTTTGAAATAAATCAAAATAGTTTATTCGACACTGTTGATTTTGTCTTACCAAGTGCAGATTCATGGTATACTGTATTTTCAAATGATGAAAAACTATATCTAACACAGGAATTGCAAGTAATAGCAAAACTCTATCAAAAATCATTCGGTATTATGCTTGAAGAAGAACATAGAAGTCTATACCCTGAATTTATTCTTTACCATAATTACCCGAATCCATTCAGAGAAAAGACAGTTATCAGTTATCAGTTATCGGTTATCGGTAACCCACTGATTACTGATGACCGGTCACCGATTACCTTGTCCATCTACGACCTTTCCGGTCGTCTCATCCGCACCCTCCCTCTTCCCTCTTCTCCCTTCTCTCATCACTCTTCAGTGATATGGGATGGCACAGATAGTGATAATAAACCTGTAAGTTCTGGTATCTATTTCTACAGCCTAAAAGTAGGTGATAAAAAGATCGATACAAAAAAATGTATGTTTCTGAAATTGTAAAATAAAAAGCCCACATATCAACAAAGGAGGAACTCCATGTTAAAGTTACTATTAATCTTTGTATTAATGTCAGGATTATTAATTAGCAATGCATTGGCAGATATTGGTGGTTTAGGATTAGGTGTTATTTTAGGGGAACCTACAGGATTAAGTGCTAAGATATGGACAACCAAAAGTACAGCATTTGATGGAGCTATTGCCTGGTCATTTTATAAAAATACTAAACTGCATTTACATGCGGATTTACTTTTTCACAACTTCAAATTCTTCAACACAAGAAGAGGTAATCTCCCATTTTATTTTGGCATTGGCGGAAGGATAAAACTTGAAAAAAAGAGTAGAATCGGGGCTCGTTTTCCTTTAGGCATTGAATACATATTTACTGAAGCACCTATGGATTTTTTCCTTGAATTTGTTCCCATTCTTGATCTAATGCCAGGTACAGACTATAGATTTAATGGCGCCTTTGGTTTTAGATACTTCTTCTAAATCGGTCTCAACTATTTAATCTTTTCAATGTCCCATCTTTTTCTAATACTGAGCTATACGATTATCTCGAAAAGAAAAAACAGAAAAATATACAAACGACTGGTTCAATGAGTGTAAGAAAGTTGCATGAGATAATAAAAGAAAAGAAAAAATCATATACTTTTTATAAATGAAGCCTTAAAAAGTTATAACAATTTGGATATAACAATAGAAGGGAAATCGGGGTCAGGCTAAAAGATAAGAGATAGAATATAGACTCTCTACTATTACAAAAAAACATCACATGATAAAAAGCTCCTTCATATTCAATCCACATCTTCCTGGTCATTTCTTCATTTTACCATAACTTTCCGTCCATGTCAAGTAATATTTCTTATCTCTTAGCCTGACCCCCAATATCGAATCTTCCAAACTTTTTCCTTGACTTTTCCCCTTTTTTATTATATTATACTATAAGTGTTTCCAATAGGAAACTTTTGACAGGATATACAGGATAGACAGGATTTTTTTAATTCTTTTATTTATCATGTAAATCCGGCTTGCCCCGTGCGAACGGAGTAAGTTTACTGGGTTAATCCTGTCAAAAGAAGAGAATTTTAGACGGGATATACAGGATGAACAGGATTGAAGCTTATTTTTTCTTTTCTTAATAATTATCCAGTATATCCTGTAAATCCTGTCAAAAAAAGAAGATAATGCTATATCGAATATTTTTTAATATTTAAAAGGGGTATCGATAAATTTGGTTAATCCTAATAGTTTAGCTGCAACGCTCGATGCAATAAACGAAGCCTTCTTCTACAAAAAATCGTTATCAAAATCTCAAAAAGAAGAAACAACAAAATGGATCGCCGATAGACAGGGCTTAACTGGTTCGTATGCCAATATGTTTGCACCAACCGAGTATGATTTTAATGAAGGTGTAAGACTTTTTACAGGTGAAAGGCTTAGGTCAAAAGCTGCAACCGGTCATATACTGGGAGAGGAAGCCTGTCGAGCATTGATTCTCTTAGATGTACCAGATGCTAATGTCAAAAATGCCCTGAATCAAGCAAGTCTTGGTATGATGAGTGCGTTGTCTCGAGCAGAGGCTGGAGGATATATTCCCGGAATGTATTGCTGCGGAACATGCACCTCTTCCCTCTGGCGTCATCTGGCAGTTGGTGGGCTTGAAGAGGCTGAACGCCGCCTGGCAGCTGGTATGAATACATTAAAATCTCACAGAGATGGTAAGGGTAAATGGAGGCGTTTTCCTTTTTATTACACGCTTCTTGCCCTGAATGAAATTGACCTTCCTTCTGCTATCCAAGAAATGCGGTACGCTTCGTCGGTATGTGAGCGAAACCTTAAGCGATTACAAAAAAAGGACACGATAACTCAACGCCGTCGAATACTAATGGAAAGGATTTTAGAAATTCGATAATATCATAAAAAGAGCCTACTTACACTTCATTTAGAGAATATGAAAGAAAAAAAAGAGATTGAATGGTATTTCCCTGAATGTTTTGATGAGGCGTCTTGTCTGCTGAAAAAAGAGGGAGTTATTCCTCATGGTGGAGGAACTAGCATAAGAAGAGCCAGCTTAGGTCACTTATTTGGATTGATTGAACTGTCTCATCTACCAATGCATTATTTTCTTGTTGATGATGGTATTATTGAGATAGGTGCAACAAATACTTTTTCAGATGTTATTGAAAATATACGAAAAATAGATCCGAAACATATTCTGGTAAAATCTCTCTGGCAAGCGGCATCTACTCCATTAAGAAATCGGATTACAATAGGTGGCAGTATCGCCTACTTCCCAATATGGTCGGATTTAATGGGGTCTCTTATTGCCCTTGATGCTGAAGTAACTCTTATAGGTAAGAATGAAGGCATCTATCCTATAACACAATATGTGAACGACCGTAATCTTAGGAATGGAACACTTATTAAAGATATTAAATTCAAGCAGAATGGATGGTCTTCATACTACCATCGTGAGTCCAGGACTAATTTTGATTACTCAAGCTTCAATATTACCATTCTATTGAAGACAACCAAAACCAAAATAGAAGATATAAGAATTGTTCTGGTTGGCTGCACTAAAAAATATAAGAGACTAATCGAGTTAGAAAAGTATTTCAAAGGCAAGAAAGTAACTAAAATAAACTCGGAAGAAATCTTGGGTAGTATCGATGTTACTTTTCCAGCCAAAAAACTGGGAAGTCCTGAATATATAAGTCATCTTGCAGGTATTCAGCTAAAAAGAGGATTTGAGGAAATTTTAAACAGTTGAATAGATGGAAGGTATCTTTAAAATAAATGGAGAAGATAAAAAATTCTTCTTTAATTCCCGTGCCATTTTACTGGATGTCCTTAGAGAAAACGGCTACACAGAAGTAAAAGATGGCTGCCGGGAGGGAGAATGTGGTGCCTGTGTGGTGATTCTTGACGGGAAATTGGTTAACTCCTGTCAGGTTTTTGCTGCTTCAGCAATTGGGAAAGATATTAAAACAGTGAAGGGACTTGGAGATATCCACTCACCTCATCTGATACAGACAGCTTTTGTGGAATCAGGCGCTGTTCAATGTGGGTTCTGCACACCAGGGATGGTTCTCGCTGCATATCACCTTTTAAAACAGAATTCCGACCCTACAGAAGATGAAATAAAGAGGGCACTCGATGGAAATCTCTGCAGATGCACGGGATATGTTAAAATTATTGATGCCGTAAAAATGGCTGCCAAAAAGATGCGGAAAAATGGATAAATACTTAAATATAGGCAAATCTGTAAAAAAAATAGATGCCACATCACTTGTGACAGGGGCTGAGAAATTCACAAGTGATTTCAAATTTGAAAACACCCTCTATATCGTTATCCTGTATTCTCCACATTCGCATGCAGAAATAATGAATATTGACACAACAAAAGCGGAAAATATAGAGGGAGTTGTAGATATTCTTCATTATAAAAATGTTCCAAGGGTTTTACACACCACTGCTGGTCAGGGATATCCAGAGCCATCTCCTTATGATACTTACCTTTTTGATAAAAAGGTGCGATTCGTTGGAGACAGGGTAGCTCTTGTAGCTGCAAATACGAAGGAAGCAGCAGTTCAAGCAAAGGACAAGATAAAGGTCGATTATAAAGTACTTACACCACTATATAACCCGGAAAAGGCAATGGAAAATTCCGCTCAGCAAATCCATGAAGATGATGAGTATGCCAAAATCCCTGTGAAGTACAGACCTGATATAAATCTTGCTGCAGAGGTTGAAATCACTTTAGGAGACATAAAAAAGGGTTTCCAGAAGGCAGATTTTATTGAAGAACATATTTATCGAACACAATATGCCTCACATTGCGCAATAGAACCTCATGCTGCTGCATCTTTTTTCGACGAAAGAGGAAGGTTGGTTATAATCTCCTCGACACAGGTCCCGTTTCATGTTAGAAGAATCGTAAGTAGTGTCCTCTCTATACCAGCAGGGATGATACGGGTAATCAAACCAAGAATCGGTGGAGGATTCGGTGGAAAACAGGAGGTGTTTTTAGAGCCTCTTGTTTCACTTGTTACATGGCGAAACAAACGTCCAGCTAAGATTATACTATCGAGAAAGGAAGTCTTTGTCTCCTCAAGAACACGGCACCCTACAAGAATCAGAATGAAAACAGGAGTCGAAAATGATGGAACAATAACATCACTGGAGATGGACGGCCTTATGAATGCCGGCGCATACGGTTCACATTCCCTCACTGTCCTTTCAAACATTGGAGCAAAGGTTTTACCCATCTTTAATAAGATTGAGAACATCCATTTTATAGGAAGGTCTGTATATACAAATCTCCCCATTGGCGGTGCATACAGGGGATATGGTGCAACACAGGGATACTTCGCCTTTAACCAGCATATGGATATTATTGCCCGGAAAACAAACCAGGATATCCTTGAGTTTTTCAAGAGATGGCATATCCAGGAGGGTGAAACATCCAACGTCTTTAAGGCACTTGGAGAGGGAAAAGAGGGTGTCGATCAGATAATCAAATCATGCAAGCTCGATGAGTGTATAGACAGAGGAGCAGCAGCTATTAACTGGTACAACAAGCGGGGAAAGAGAATTAAATCAGGAAAAGATAGGGTGAAGGGAGTTGGTATGGCTGTAGCGATGCAGGGTTCTGGTATCCCAAAGATCGATATGGGCAGTGCTTCTATGAAGATGAACGAGGACGGTTCATTCAATCTTCTTGTGGGTGCCACTGACCTTGGAACTGGCTCGGATACTATACTTGCCCAGATTGCCTCTGAAGTGCTGCGAATTCCAGTAGAAAAAATAATTATACTATCCTCAGACACAGACCTTACTCCATTTGATGTAGGTGCTTATGCCTCCTCTACGACCTATGTTTCAGGTAGTGCTGTTGAAAAATGTGCTCGAAAGATAGCAGAACAAATTATAAATGTTGCATCGAACATTCTAAAATCAAAAAAGGAAAACCTTCTACTTGATATGGGTAAAGTAATAGATATACGTGATAAAAAAGCGGTCTCCTTTGAGGAAATTTCTCTTTATTCCCTGTACGAACAAGACCAATTTCAGATACAGTCTCAGGCATCTCATGTCTCTTCAGAATCACCACCACCATTTATCGCTCAGTTTGTAGAGGTAGAAGTAGATATTAAGACCGGCAGGATTTATGTCATTAAATTCGTTTCTGCTGTTGACTGCGGACAGCCTATACATCCGAAACTCGTTGAAGGTCAGGTGGAAGGTTCTGTTGTCAATGGTATCAGTTATGCTCTCTGGGAGGATTATCTCTTTGATTCTAAAGGACGAATGACCAACAACCGCTTCTGGGATTACAAAATATATACAGCTACTGATATTCCTGAAATTGAGACTATAGTTGTAAGCTCCTATGAAGAGACAGGTCCTTTTGGTGCCAAGTCTGTCGGGGAAATCGCTATAAATGGTCCTGCTCCTGCCATTGCTAATGCCATTTACGATGCTACAGGTGTCAGATTGTTTGATATACCTTTTACACCTGAAAAGGTATATAAGAAGATTAAGGAGGCTGGTCGTACATGATTATCAAAAACGGTGGTGTGGCTCTTCCCGGAAAAAAAGTTCTTAAAGTTGTGGATATAAGGATTGAGAGAGAACAGATTGTTGAAATAGGGGCAAATCTATCAGGTAATAAAAATATCATCGATGCTAAAGGGATTATTGTATTACCTGGTGGTATAGACCCTCATGTCCACTTTGATGAACCGGGATATACTTATAGGGAGGACTTTTATCACGGTAGCTGTGCTGCTGCGTCAGGTGGAATCACTACTGTAATTGATATGCCTTGCACATCCATTCCTCCCGTTATAAATAAAGTGAATCTTCAAAAAAAATTAGATGTAATAGAGAAAAAATCTGTCATTGACTTTGGACTCTATGGTGGAGTTTCTGCACAATCATTTGAGGAGGGTTTTCCTGGTTACATGGAAGAGCTTGCCGGGTCTGTTCTTGGATTAAAAACCTATTTCACCTCTGGAATGGAGTCTTTTAAACAGCTCAATTTTTACCAGTTTAGGAGGGTCCTCCAGGAAGCAAAAAAACTGGGGCTTCCGGTTCTCCTTCATGCAGAGGATTACAATTATGTGAAGACCGCTACAGAATCCCTTATAACAAAAGGAAATCAGCCTATTCATTATTACAAGTCACGCCCTGAGGTAGCAGAAATTTCCGCAGTGCTTACAGCAGTGGAACTTGCAGAGGAGGTTAATGCCGAACTTCACATTGTGCATATAGGAACTGCTAAGGCAGGGGAGATTCTTAAAGGAAGCAAAATAACAGGAGAAACAGCACCCCATTACCTCCAGTTTGATGTAAGAGATTTCGAGAGAATCGGTTCACCCTTAAAGGTAACGCCTCCTGTTAAATCATCAGAAAACAGAGATGGATTGTGGAGACTTCTTGCCGATGGTGTGATTAATTTTGTTGCATCCGACCATGCCCCCTGTGCTTTAGAGGAAAAGAATACTGGTTCAATATGGACGGATTATTCAGGTATACCTGGCTCAGGCACCCTACTTCCTTATATGTTCTCAGAAGGATTTATGAAAGGTAAAATAACCCTAAAAAGACTAATAGAAGTGACATCAGAGAATGCTGCAAAAAGATATGGAATTTTTCATAAAAAGGGTTCTATAGAGCTCGGGAAGGATGCGGATTTTGTCTTTATAGACCCAGACAAGAACTGGGTTGTGGAGGGTAAGAAATTTTATTCAAAAGGAAAAGTCACACCATTTGAGGGTATGGAGTTTAAGGGACGTGTATCAAAGACCATACTTAGAGGAAAAATTATATACGATTCTGAGACAGGGATAATGGTGGATGGTGGATATGGAAAATTCCTTAAGCCGCAGGCTTCGGGGCACCACGCCAAAGGCGGGGTCGTGCGAAGCGATAAAATTATTAGAAAATTATTATGACTAACAAAATTCAAAACAATACATTAAAGAAAGAAGTTAACCGATATATCGTCGGTAATGGTGTGGTTACTGATGGTATAAATCTCTTGTTGGATAATGGCGCCATACTTATAAATGGTGAAAATATTGAGAAAATAGGGAAAACAGAGGAAATAAAAGAGGAAGGAATTGATTTTATAGATGTCGAAGGTCGCCTTATAATTCCAGGACTTGTTAATTTTCATCACCATTTATATTCATCCCTTGCTGTGGGGCTCTCCCCACATGGGAAGACTGAGAATTTTATTCATATACTTGAAAATCTCTGGTGGCGTCTGGATTCCGCCCTTGATGAGGATTCTATTTACTATTCTGCCTTACTCGGTATTATAGATTCTATAAAATATGGTGTAACCACGATTTTTGATCACCACGCCTCCATGAACTATGTCAGGAACAGCCTTTTTACTATTGAAAGTGCATTTAAACTTGCTGGTATCAAGGGTGTTCTCTGCTTTGAAACCTCTGACAGGATGGGTAAAGAGGAAGTTCAAAAGCACATAGATGAGAATCTTGAATTCTACGGTACACACGAAGACTCTTCATCTATAAAGGGTATGTTCGGACTTCATGCAAATTTCACGCTCAGTGAAAAGACCTTGAAAAAAATCAGCCTTATAAAGCCTGAGGAGATACCTATTCATATACACTGTGGGGAAGACAAAGCTGATCTTGATTTCTGCATTAACCAGCGTTATAGAGGGGTCGTTGATAGACTACAAAGGTTTGGTCTATTGAATTCCAATTCCATTCTTGCCCATGCCGTACACCTTTCTGAAGAGGATTACAGAATCCTTGAAGATATAATGCCCATTGTCGTATCTAATCCCGAATCCAATGCCAACAATCGTATAGGTAAAATGGACAGAAGACGAATAAAAAGGTTCGTACTCGGCACGGATGGTATGAGTGGTGATATGATAGGAACCCTGAGATCCCTTTACCTTTTAGGTGAAGGTATTCAGGAGTCTCTGGATGAGATGAAGAAAATCTTTTTTGACTATAAATACGATATTCTAAGAAAGTTTTTCCCGGAAACAGGAATATTTGAGAAGGGTGGGAAGGCTGATATTGCTGTATTAAATTATATTCCTATAACCCCATTAGGACTGAACAATCTCACTAGCCATCTGATTTTTGGAGTAAAGGGAGGTAAGGTTTATATGACAATCTCAAACGGTAATATTTTATATAAGGAAGGTATAATAACCTTTCTGGATGAAAACAAACTGATTAGCAATTCTACAATGGTGCTAAAAGAGCTTTACAAGAGTTATTATGGCTGATATATTCGTAAAAATAAATGGTATCAGGTTTAAAAATCCTGTACTAACGGCAGCAGGACCTAATGTAAGGACAGCTTATATGATGATAGCTGCGGTAAAAGGTGGGGCAGGGGGAATAGTGTCCAAGACTGTATCTGTAAAACCAGCCAGTGATTCGAGACCAACCATAAGGAAGGCTTCCTGCAAGGGAATTATGAACTGTGAGACCTGGTCTGAAATCCCTGTAGAGGAATTTATCAATGAATGCCAAAAGGTTAGAGAAACAGGAGTTCCCCTGATTATCTCAATTGGATATAATCCTGATGAGGTAAAACAGCTTGGAGTTCTGATAGAGAAAGAGGTGCAGCCTGATGCAATTGAGTTTTCTACTCATTATGTAGGAAGGTCAGTTGAACCTTTGCTGAACGTAGCAAAGAGTTTGAGACAGAGCGTAAGACTCCCTATCTGGATGAAGGTCTCGCCGAATTTTCCTGATATTGAAGAGCTGGCTGTAAAGGCTTCACAATATGTTAATGGTTTTGTAGCTATCAATTCCTTTGGTCCAGTGCTTGATTTTGATGTAGAAAATGTCCAACCACTTCTTGGTTCCGATTATGGACAGGGATGGTTATCCGGACCTCCAATTCTTTCCATTGCACTCCGGATTGTGTATCAAATCTCTTCTGTTCAGAAAAAACCTGTGATAGGGGTAGGAGGAATTGAAAATGGCACAGATGCAATAAAATTCTTTATGTCAGGTGCTTCTCTGGTTCAGGTGTGTTCTACAGCCATAAAGAAAGGACACCAGACTTATGGTAAGATAGCCCTGGAAATCAATGATTGGCTTGATGCTCATGAATATAGTTCAATAGAGGAAATAAGGGGACTCTACAGGAAAAAGTTAAAAGAGCAAAGGATGTTTTCCAGACAACCTGTGATGACTATTAATAAAAAAAGGTGTACAGGATGTAAGGTTTGCATAAAAAGATGTATACAGGGAGCACTTTATATGAACGGAAAGTTAGCAGAAGTAATACAAGAGAATTGTATCGGATGTGGTTTCTGCCAGGACTTTTGTTCTTACGATGCAATGGAACTTAAGGATATTTAGGTAAATATAGTATAACTAAGGACTGTAACTACATTAAGAATGAGATTGCCACGCTCCTGTTAGTTGCTCGCAATGACCGATACCAGATGAAAGTATAAAAGTGGTAGCCGCAGGCTTTAGCCTGCGAACAACAAGAAACACATTATTGTCATTGCGAGGATTCCGTCACATTTCTTGACGGATAACGAAGCAATTTTGTATTGGGTTTGTAATAAAAGATTAATAATAATAATAGCATTTTAATCGCATTAGAATCTATTATGGAAGTTGTAAGAATAATAAAGGAAAAATCAAAAAAATATAGAGATTACACCGCAGAAAATCTCTCACAAATCGTTAGGATTCCTTCACTGAGCGGTGATGAGGAGAAGGTTATCAAAAGAATTAAAGTAAAACTCGAAGAAGCAGGCTTTGATAATGTGCACGTAGATGGACTGGGTAACCTTATTGGAAGAATTGGAAATGGGAAAAAAATACTGGCAATCGATGCGCATATCGATACTGTTGATACAGGAGATTTAAACAGGTGGGAATTTGAACCATTTTCTGGTTCTATAAAAAACGGAATGGTTCTTGGAAGAGGGTCGGTGGATCAGAAAGGAGGCGCTGCCTCAATGATTACTGCAGGTCGTATTCTTAAAGAGATTGGATATAATGGAAATTTCAGTATATACTTCACCTTTACAATTATGGAGGAGGATTGCGAGGGACTTTGTTGGAAGCATTTGATTGAAAATGAAAAACTCATTCCGCATTTTGTTGTATCTACTGAGCCAACAAATCTTGGGGTATACAGGGGGCAGAGAGGTCGGATGGAGATTGAGCTAAATTTCAAAGGGGTTTCTGCACACGGTTCAGCACCAGAGAGAGGAGACAATGCCATATACAAGGCATCAGAAACAGTTTTAAAAATAGAAAAACTTAATGAAAAACTTCGGTCTGACGATTTCCTTGGTAAAGGTACGGCTGCAGCAACACTCATAACTTCAGAATCTCCATCGTTATGTGCTATTCCTGATAGGTGCATGCTATACATTGACCGAAGACTAACATGGGGAGAAACAAGAGAGAGTGCACTTAAAGAGGTAAAAGATATAGCAGGAAAAGATGTGACAGTAGATGTTCCTGTTTACAATAATAAGAGCTACAAGGGAATACCAGTTAGTCAAGATAAGCACTTCCCCGTATGGAAAATACCAGAGAATCATCCTCTGATAAGAGTCGGAGTAAGTACCTGCGAACTTCTATTCGGGGAGATTCCTGTGGTTGGGAAGTGGGCATTTTCCACAAATGGAGTTGTAATATGTGGAATATATAATATTCCGACAATCGGATTTGGACCTGGAAACGAAAAATATGCACACGCACCCAATGAAAGAATTCCCGTAGACCATCTTGAAAAAGCTTCTGCCTTTTACGCACTTTTACCACATGTTATGGAGGGAATTTAATGAAGAACTCATTACAAGGAAAACATCTTATCACATTTGAATCCTGGTCAAAACAGGATATTGATACAGTGCTTGAGACATCTTTATACCTAAAGAGAAAACTTGCACATGGTGAAATTATAGAACTTTTAAAACATAAAACCCTGTTTATGATATTCTTTGAGCAGTCAACCAGGACGAGGAATTCCATGGAGGCAGCAATGACACAACTGGGTGGACATGCTCATGACCTGACAGCAGACAAGATGCAGATTGCTCATGGAGAGTTACCAAAGGATACCGCAAAAGTATTTTCCAGAATGGGAGAGGGAATTTCTATCAGGAACTGTTTTTATGGTATTGGCAACAGATATATCAGGGAGATTGCAGAATATGCCAATATCCCTGTCATTTCCATGCAGGATGATATATATCATCCTCTCCAGGCTGTAGCTGACCTTATAACTATACAGGAGTATTATGGGAAAAATCTAAAGGGGCTTAAAATAGCAATCACGTGGGCTTATGCTACAACACATGCCAAACCGCTGTCTGTACCTCAGTCCCAGATTCTTCTTTTTCCCAGATATGGTATGGATGTTGTGGTTGCTCATCCAGAGGAATTTCCCCTGCAAAAAGAGATCGTTGAAAAGGCAAAGAGAAATGCAGCAAGTGCAGATGTGCAAATCAATTTTGTACATAATATGGATGAGGCAATAAAAAACGCTGATATTGTAATACCCAAGAACTGGGGTGGTTTTGCTTACTTTAAAAAGTATACGGAAAACGAGAAACATAATAAGATGATGGTGTCTAACCTTGAAAAACATAAGGATTGGATTTGTGATAGTAAGCGATTTTCCCTTGCAAAGAGTGATGCAAAGATCATGCATGCCCTACCTGCAGACAGAGGACATGAGGTGACGGATGATGTTCTGGATAGCGAAAATTCCATTATCTATGATGAGGCTGAGAACAGGCTGCATACAGTTAGGGGTATCCTTGCTCTTTTGATGGGAGGAGAAAAGTGATGAGGTTTTTTTACATCTGCAGTGAATGTGGAAGAGATTTTGATATTAGACCGGATTTAATGGTCTGTCCGTATTGCTCAAAAAAACAAGAAAAGAACAAACCATTAAGGGGAATCCTCGATGTAGAATTTGATGGTAAATTAAGAAAAGAATTTGATATATATGACCTCCTTCCTGTAGAAAAGAAGTATTTTCCGAGTATACCTGTAGGGAATACACCTCTCTGGAAACCAGTGATTCTAAGGAAAAAGCTTGCCTTTCCCAACCTCTATCTGAAGGACGATACACTGAATCCTACAGGCTCACTCAAAGACAGGGCATCCTATCTTATCGCCGCCTTTGCACTAAAACATGGGATAAAAAATGTGGTTGTAGCATCCACAGGTAATGCAGCCTCATCCATGGCAGGAGTGGGGGCAGCAGCAGGTATTAAGGTAACCATATTTATGCCGAAGACTGCTCCCAGGGCGAAAATGGTTCAGTCTCTACAATACGGAGCAGAGGTCATCCAGATAGATGGAGATTACAATAGAGCATATGACCTATCCCTTGAATACACAAAAAATAAAGGCGGGCTCAATAGAAACACAGCCTATAATCCTCTAACGATAGAGGGCAAAAAGACAGTTGCTATAGAGGTGTATCAACAACTTAAAAATGTACCAGATTGTTTATTCGTCCCTGTAGGTGATGGTGTGATTTTAGGTGGAGTTTATAAGGGATTTCGAGATCTTCTAACCCTGGGGTTTATAGATAAAATTCCTATTATCTATGCTATTCAGGCAGAGGGTAGCAGTACTATATACAAAGCCTTTGAAAAGGGAGAGTTTGTTGCACCACAAAAATCAAAGACAATAGCTGATTCTATATCTGTCGATGTTCCAAGAAATGGATATTATGTCCTTAAGCAGCTCAAAAAATACAATGGTAGATGTGTCACTGTCTCAGATGAGGATATTTTAAAAGCTCAAAAAGAGCTTGCCTCTTCAGCTGGACTTTTTTCTGAACCAGCTGCCTCAGCATCTTTAGCGGGTTTCTTAAAAGTAAAAAATGAAATAAAAAAAGATTCTACCGTAGTTCTTCTGATAACAGGTAATGGACTTAAGGATATTGATTCTGCTATGAGGGGGCTAAGGTTGAAGGATTATTTATGAATATTGAGGGTGTTGTTCTTGCTGCTGGCTTCTCCAGAAGAACGGGTGTGTTAAAAATGGGGCTTTTGCTCGAAGGTAAAACTCTTATTGAAAGAAGCATTGAAGGTATGTATGATATTTGTTCAAGGATTATTGTCGTTGGTGGATACAAAATAGAAAAGATAACTGAGATTATGAAAGATTATACAAAAGTTAAGGTGGTTTTTAATAGAAATTATACAAAAGGGATGTTCAGCTCCGTAAAGGAAGGCGTAAGGCATGTGAAATCCGAGAAGTTCTTTCTTCTTCCAGGTGATTACCCCCTTATAAGTCAGAAGACATATAAGAAGATGCTCGATATTGATGGAGAAATTGTAATCCCTGTAAATAATGGCAGAAAGGGACATCCTGTTCTTATGAAAAGCTCATTGATTGAAGAATTGCAAAAAGAACCGATAAATTCAACATTAAAAGATTTTATCAATAGAAAAGGATATACCCCAGTAGATGTTGAGGATAATGGTATTCTTGTCGATATTGATTCAATGGAGGATTACAGGGAAGTATTATCTACAATTAATAAAAAATACAGGTAGTTATAAAAGCTCTGAAACTAAATTATAACTTATTATGTGTTGATACAGCATATAACTTATGATACTAACTATTTCTCTTTTTAATACCCCTGTTGTTTTTTAGGCAGATTGCAAGACTTTGGCGTTAAGATTTCCAGGTGTATGTCAAAACTTTAAAATCAACATAATATAATATGAAACAGAAAATCAGCATACCTATCAAAAAGAGCGATGTTCCAGAAAAGGCTGGAGGATGTGCTAAATATATAGCAGATATTGAGTTTGAGGGTATGCTTTATGCAAAAACCCTGCGCTCAGACAGACCCAGAGCAAGGATAAACTCAATAAAAATACCAGAATTGCCAGAGGGTTATTATATTGTTGATAAGAATGATATTCCAGGTAAGAACAGGGTTAAAATGATTATTGATGACCAACCATTTTTTGCTGAAGACGTGGTCAACTATATTGGGGAGCCGATTCTTCTCGTTGTAGGACCCGATAAGGAGAAGGTATTCGAGATTGTCTCAAAAATTAAGGTTTATTACGAAGATATCGAACCCATCTTTACTATTGAAGAAGCTGAAAAAGAAAAGAAAAATACCATCTATGGAGATAATAACTGTTTTGCAGAATATGAATTCAAAAAGGGAGAGCCTGAGAAGGTATTCGCAACATTGTCTTATATCATTGAAGACGAATATAGTACAAATTATCAAGAACATATTTATTTAGAAC
Organism: Caldifarciminota bacterium; assembly: GCA_023129165.1. GTDB lineage: Bacteria > Hydrothermota > UBA3073 > UBA3073 > UBA3073 > JAGMCL01. Next base: position 33,790 of record JAGMCL010000090.1, read on the forward strand.
CCCAGGGTGTGGTTGGGGTGTATGAGAATGGAAAGGTAACAGTTTATGGTGCAATGCAGTGTCCCTATTATGTTAAAAATGCACTACTACAGGCTTTTGGATGGGACGAAAACAGAATAAGGGTAGTTCAGACTACAACAGGGGGAGCATTCGGTGGTAAAGAAGAGTATCCCTCTCTTATTGCAGGGCATGCCGCCTTTGCTGCTGTAAAAACAGGTAAACCAGTACAATTGGTCTTTGACAGAAACGAGGATATAGAGGTTACAACCAAAAGGCATCCCTCAAGTATAAAATTCAAAACAGCTTTAGATGAAAATAATAGGATAATAGCAATGGATGTCGATATAAAAATTGACGCCGGAGCCAATGCAGGTCTTTCAGATGTGGTCTTACAGAGGTCTATGTTTTCTGCAACAGGAGTCTATAATATACCCAATATAAGAGTCAGAGGAAAGGCTCTTGCGACAAATAAAGTTCCCAGTGGTGCATTTCGAGGATTTGGTGCACCTCAAGTCTTTTTTGCGATTGAGATGCATATGCACCATATTGCTGATAAAGTAGGTATGCAACCTATTGATTTTAAGACAAAGCACATTTTAATGAAAGGTGATACAACCTCAACAGGTGGTCTGCTCAGAAGCGAAGTTAAACTTCCAGAAATAATTGATACGATTGATAAGATGTCACAATATAGAGAAAAATATGAGAAATTTAAAAAGAAGAAGGATGGACTAAAAGGGATTGGGCTCTCGCTCTTCTTCCATGGATGTGGATTTACTGGTAGCGGTGAGAAAGATTTGATAAAGGCGAAGGTTAAATTAAAAAAGAAAAAAAATGATAAAGTTGAGATACTTGTATCAAACGTGGATATGGGGCAGGGGGCTCAAACAGCATTAAGAAAGATAGTATCCTATTCACTTGATAAACCGATCGAGTATATCATTTATGAAAATCCTGATACGGATAGAGTGCCGGATTCAGGTCCGACCGTTGCCTCAAGAACTGTAATGATAGTTGGCGGACTACTTGAGAAGGCTGCACGCAAGCTCAAAGAGAGATGGAATGAAGCTCCTGAACTCGAAATTGTTGAAAGGTACAAACAACCAGAATATATTAGATGGGACCAGAAAAAGTTCAAGGGAGATGCATATCCTGAATATTCCTGGGGTGCAAATGTTGTGGAGGTTGAAATCGACCCTGTAACTTATGAGATAAAAGTTTTGGGAATATGGGGGGTATATGATGTTGGTGTTGCAATTGACGAAAAGATGCTTCGTGGGCAAATAGAGGGGGGTATTATCCAGGGACTTGGTTTTGCTACAATTGAGGTGATGAATATTAAGGATGGAAAAATACTCCAGGATACTATAACAGATTATATTATACCAACTTCAAAGGATTTTCCAAAAATAGGAATAAAACTGATAGATAACCCTTACGAATATGGTCCTTTTGGTGCAAAGTGTGCTGGGGAGCTTCCCTTTGTTGGGGCTGCTCCAGCTCTTGCTTCTGCTGTGCAGTATGCCCTTAATGTTCCAATAAAAAAGATACCAGTAACCCCTGAACTTCTACTAAGTTATGTAAACCTTATAAATAAACCGCAGAACTCAAAAGAGCTTAGGGAATGTTTAACCACAGAGCACG
>JAGMCL010000091.1 GCA_023129165.1 Caldifarciminota bacterium
ATTAAGATTACTGACCGTACAATATTGTTCTTACTGTGTCTGATAGATGTTTCTATTTGTTCTGGTGTCATTTCAAATACTTTTTCTGTTTTCATGTTTTATCTCCTTCTTCTTTCTCTCTCTCTTCTATCTTTCAATATCTTCATTTCCACTTTATATCGATTCAAAATACTTACATTTATCTCGTTCTTAGTTTCCGTTAATGCTTCTCTTATGTTTGCTTCTAACTTTTTCCTTATCGTTCTCAAGAAATCATCTACTATTGAGAAACTCATTCTTTTATCAGTTTCTATTTTTTCCCTTTCTGTTCTAAATTCTTTTTCTTCCATTTTACTACCTCCTAAAGTTCTTGCATTTCCTTTAGTTTATTAAGCACTCTTTCTGACTTGAATGGTATTTCAATGCTTGCTATTTCTCTTTCTGAAACATAATACATTTCTAATGTTATCATGCCTGTCCTTCCTGGAAATTCTATTGTAACAATGTTGGTTGTTTCATTGTTAGCAACAGATAGTTGTTTTAAGATATTATTAATGTCTATACCTGATGGAAGGAATGGTGTAATAAACATATTCATCTTTTTGATTAGTTTATAAGCAAATCCTACAAGATTTATAGCAAAGACATCAAGAGGTTTTTCAATACCTTGGAACTCGATAAAAATGGAAGTTTCTCCAGGCTTTATATTGATATCATCACATTCAAGCTTTTTGCACAAAGACTCTTTTATCTTAGTCATTTCAGAATTATCAGTGTTCCTAAAATCTTCAATGGCTTTAAGTATTGCCTCTTCTGGATTTTTAAATACACTAGCTAAAACCATTGCCAATTTCAGTCCTCCCACTATGTTTTCTAAAGTCATTTATATATCCAACTCCTTTATCTCTACTTCTCCCGCTCTTTCTATAATATCATCAATGTATATACCATTTAGTGAGAAACTCAAAATCAATCCATTCAACTGAGCTGCACAGCATTTAAGTTTATATTCAGCTCGTTCCTTAAATTTTTCTTTTGTTCTTGTTAATATGCTAAAAACACGTAAAACGTTTCCTATTACAAGCGTACAGTAATATATTAACGTTAACATATCTGCTATGATTTTTCCATGCTTGAGCTTCTTCATGTATATAACTACCTCTTTCATTAGAGGTTTTAACTGTGCCTTTACTATTTTCTCTCCATCTACAAAGATAAACTTTGGTTTGCCTTCTAGATCAATAGACTCAAGCAGATACATTTATTTATCCTCTTTATGCTTAATATATTCAAAGGAATCAACTTTTACACAAGTGCATTCCAACAACATCATTTCACATACTTCACGTAGTATTATTCTACCTCGTCTGTCGACTGGTTGCGGTACTCCATAATCAGGATACATTTTACATCCAGCTTTTATAATATTACGACTTAATATAATGAAATAACCAGGCTTACCGCCTATCGTATCACAAGTATCTTCAGCCCATGCACTCTCTGGAAATGTAGATAAAAATATGGCATCTTCAAATGAACTTCCATACGTTCTTCTATCTACACTAGAACAAACACCTTCTTTCATTATTTTATCTTTAAGATTACTTGATGTAGCATGATAATATTTATCATGCCACCTTATAGGTATTTCATATTTAAGTACTATCTCACGAGTTACTTCTTCAAAATCCATTTATGCTTCTCCTTTCAGTTTCTTTATATATTCTTCTTCACTCATTCCTATATCCTTAAGTATTTCTTCTCGTATCATACCTAGTACTTCCATTCTTTCTGCTATAGTAATAAAATTATCTTTGTTTGCTTTAGCAACTTTAGATCCTAACAGCTCAAGCTCATCTTCTATATCCTCTAGTTCCTTTTTCTTATTATTATATAAATATTCTATTGCTTCTTCCTCATAAGATTTCATCATCATTTCAGTATAGTCAGTCATTTTTCCGGTTCCTCTTCTTCTACTTCTTCTTTTGCTAGCTCAGTCATATCTTTTGTATACTGTTCGTAAGTTATTGGTGTATCAGAATTATTAAATTCACCAGAAGGTGTAGAAGTTGTGCTATCTGGTACTGATGTTGTACTATTTTGCTCTGTGCCGAAGGTTGTCTTTGTGATACCTCCTCCTATATCTTCTTTATGAGTTGGTACTTCTTTTGGTTCTACCTTCTTCTTTATTGGCTCTGGTTCTTTCTTTTCTTGTTCTGGTACTTCTTTCTTCTCAGCTGGCTTCTTGTTCCTATTATTTGAATCTGCCAATCTTGTAGCAATCAACTGAGCAATACCTGCAAGTATTGTTGTACCACTGTCCATTACACTTTTAACAGTTGCTGCCACTTCAGCAGGTTTTGTTTCTCGTATGCCTAAATATGTAGACTCTGCAATAGCCTGATTTGCTGCACTAATAATAGATATTTTACCATCTTCATTAGTAGGTATTTTTATGTTGTCCACTGCACCACCACCTTCTATGCCATACGTTTGTCGGACTTTGTCTGCGAACTTTTTGTGTGCTTCCACTCTGTCCTTTATGTCTTGTGCATCCTTCTTAATAAATTCTTCTGCATCCTCTCTGCTTTTTGCTGCAAGCTCCTCTTCTGTTGCTTTTCTACGCGATTTTCTCATCACCCAGGTATTCCGGACTTTCCTTCCATTAACTCTCTCTTCTACTCGATACAAACCTTCCTCTAGATTGTCATCCTCTATATCTTGAAGCACTACCTCTTTTGGTAGTAGCTCCTTGCTTTCATATACATCTTCCTTAGTTTCTACGTTTACAAGAACGTAGCGTCTTTTACTAAATATACTCATTTTTTCAGTACCTCCAATGTTTTTTTCATTTTCCCTTTATTTTCTCCTATTTTTCTCCTATTATACATACATATACTAGGATAGAATATGATAATGACGTTAGGAAATAACCTTTTATATTTATTTATTAACATTTTGTGTTATTTCCTCATTCGTTTTTATTAACATTTTATACAACAATATTCTACCATCTATACGCTCCTGGAACCTTTTTACATTATAATTTACTAAATTTTTGTATTCTTGTATAGAAAGAACTTCAGTATCTTCTTTAAGACCGTAATAAAAAGCTGCATCAGTTACACTATGAACACCATATCTAAAAATATCACTTAAATCGCTAATAATACCATTTACCCATTTATATGTAGTATATGGATATGGATAGTGACTTGGTTCTGTAAGGTATATTAAGTTGCTTCTTATAACTTCATCTACAAAGGCATTATCAATCTTGCGTAGTTTCATATAAATATCTCTGCCAGCTTCAACAAAAGTTTCCATTCTTGAAGCTCCCAATGTAATGATAGTACCAAGTAAAACCGATTTATTTATTCCGTTATTTTTATATTCCCATTTTAAATCAGTAAGAATACCTTTATGATCTTTATTTATTGCCCTAGAACCTGTTTCTATTTTATCATCATCCATTTTTTTATATCTCTCTATTGCTTCATCTAGCTTAAGCTCTTTCCATTTTTTACCATTTATTACAGTTTCACCCCCTTCAATGGGACGTTTATCAAGTGTCATGGTGTAATAATTTCCTTAAAATTCAATGTATTACATTACACCAATACACTCAAATAAACTTTACATCAAAACTCGGCATTTGTGATATTTCTCCGTGATTCAGTACTTCAAACAACCCTATCATTAATTCTGTTTTATGTTCAACACCATACTCTTTTCTCATCGATTTTGGTAAGTGTATGTTGCCGTTAATATCAACTTTTAATCTAACTAGTTCCACGATATTTTTTGGTATCATTTCTTTTTATTTCTCCTACATTATACAAAACGTTACATATATATAAACTTTTTTAATATATTATATGACATTATCGTATACGATAATTTTGTTTTAATATTATATAAACGTTTCCTTTTATTGATAACACATTACCACACATTATTAATACGTTATCATACTTGCCCCCTTTCCTTTATTAACATTACACTTCCAACAGTGTTACTATCATCTTACCAGCCAAATACATGTCTGACTCCCTCTCTTTCCAGGTATAACAATACGCTCTCTTATTACAATATCTCTCGCCACAGCCAACCTTATTACACCATACATTGAAGTGTATACCAGCGGTGTAATATTATCCTTTTTACATATCTTGCAGTATTCTACATATAACTCTTTATACGTTAATCCGTTCTCATGTTTAAGACACTTTATCATAATATATTCATGACGAGATCTTCCTATTATGTCAATCGCCTCTTTTATTTTCACGCTACCATAACATCCTTATCGTCTCTATTTGATTTACAATACAAAAACATCTCTAGTATCCGATTTGCTTTTTTGTAATCTCCCATATCCATAGCTTTTCTGAATTCTTGTACTCTTATATTTATCTCTACATCTACCATCTCTTCTATCGTATCTTCACACATCATATCTCTCCTGCTATCAACTTATCGAAAGTCTCTTCTGTGATATATCCAAAAGCTATGGCATTAATATCTTCCATTCCCTCTCCTGTCCAGACATTGTGATATATGCTATTATGTATTTCTGCTGGTATATAAATTATATGCACTTCATCAATATGATGGGCATGACTATTTTTAAAAGGCTTGTTTAAAGGTATGAAACCTAGTTCTCGACGTTTGGACTTACTTTTCCTAGAATTCTCTTTACCTTTATCAGATTGCTGATATTCTTTTATGGTTGCTTTACGTTTATCGGTTTGATTATACTCTATCGAGTATTCTTTTATATATTCTTTTGCTTCTTCTTTATGATCTTCCCGATAATATTTCAACCATTCCTTACCGCCATCTGACTCTCGCCATTTCTTCTTACGTTCTTTCTCTCTTTTAGTTTGATTATAAACTCTCAGGTATTCTTTCATGTAGTCTTTATTATTATCATTATTCTCTTTCATTTTCTCAGGATGTAATCTCCAGTAAATAGTTGAAGAGGCAACACCGTAGAAATCAGCTATCTCTTTATACGTCCAGCCTTCCACTTCGTACTTCCATCGGATTTCAAAGTCGTATATGTCTTCTCTTTTTGCACTCATATTTCCTATTTTATTATTCCTAACTCTCTTTCCAGTGCTATATTAATTCTTGAATCCTGTTCATGCGGGTATCGCTTCAAGATTTTTGAAAACAAAATATTAGCTCTCTCAAAGCTGATGCCTTTTTCTATTCTTCTTTCATTTATCTTCACTCTCACTACATCATCCCCCAGCAACATCTGGATGAAATTTAAAGAATGATCTGTCTCACCTTCTTCAGACAACCAATTTATAACAGTGTGCAAACCACGCTCTGTCTCCGAAGTATTAATATCAATCACTACAAAGTACATAAATTCTAGTATCGCTTGTCTTGTCTGTTCCCAAAGTGGGATTTCATTTTTATCCAGCTTCATATCTAAATCTACTTTACTTGTATATATGTAGTATCCATCTACTTCCTTCTCTCCTTTTAATATAGCTGTCCGTGCCTTTTCTATTATTTCTTGTTTGTTCATTTCCCACTCGTACCTCTCTTTTTATCAAACTCTTTAGTTCTCCTATTATAATCTACTTCTTTTTTTGCTTCCTCTGCCTCTTTCAGTGGAATCCAATAGCACTGATACCCTCTTATTTCCTCTCCTTCATACTCAAACACGGGCGTTGTCAACTCTATCTTCTCATCTCGCACATACTTTGCTGTAATGTTCTTACCATCATCTCCAAATATTACTATATGTTCACCTACTTCTACCGTTCTGTTTTTATATTTCATTTTCTTTTCTCCTATTTCATCATACTAAAACTACTTTCTTCTCCTTTTTAGAAATTTCATTTCTTTCTCTTCTTCTAACTTAGATACTCTCTCTTTCACTTTTTCTATATCTTCATGTAAATCCACAAAGTATTCTCTTAGTTCTTTATCCATAATCTATACTCCTAAAGTTCTCTGGCACTTTTCTGCCTTAAATATACAAAGATAAACTGTATCATCCTTGATCTTAGGATATGTTGTGTAAAGGTAGCCCATCAATACTTTAAAGTCGTATATCGTGTCGCAACTCCAATCTATATGAGATCTTTCTGCGCCACATCTAAATACCTTCCATCTCTTTTTATCTACTAATTTATATGGTACATCATCAACATTAAAGATAATGTCTCCAACTTTATCGTCAGGTTTATCCCAGCGGATAATAGCATGAAGTTTACCATCCTTTATCAAAAGTTTCTCTTTCTCAGTTAGTTTCATTTTATTCATCCACTAAATTTCTCAAATTACATATTACACATTCTGCACCTTGCCAGTATCCAGTTTTCCAACCTTTGGTATACACATCTTCTTTAGTCAATCCTTCTCCATTAAGTTCATCTACTGGCAATGGTAAGTAATGCTCTTTCTTGTTTCTCGTGTACTCAGCTTCATTTTTTAATAGACAAAGTAAAGCTTCTACATCTACTTCTATTTTCATTTTTTCTTTCACCTCCTATTTCATCTACTCCTAACACTTACTATAATCTCTCCTTCTCTCCTACCTTCCTTAGCTTTCTCTGATGCCTCATTAAAGTTCTCTACATTCACTTCTACCACTCTTTCCACAATATATTTTATTATGAATTTCATACCAAATTCTCCTGTTTCTTACTATTATTTATTGGTTCATAATAAACACGTCCTTCATATTCAATAGCTTCCCAACCACGATGTTTCAATTCTAATGTGACTTTTATTATCTTCCTATTAATAGTAGTCATTTTCTTTCTATCTTTGTCAACAGCACTTTCAATTCCAATTTTCAGTGCATAATAATCAGACACCAAACCTTCTAAAATCATTGCCAACTCATTAGTCGGAAGTTCTAAAACTTCTTTTATTCTCATATCATACCCTCCATTATATGTTTATACTTTATACATTCTTCACACCTTGTACCACATCCTTCACATACACTATAATCGAAACCAGCGTAATCACATGAAGGTTCAGGGCAGCAGGTTCCAGGAGATCTTTTCAATTCTATTATACCATTGTCATAATCATCCATTATTCAAACTCCTCTAGTGTTGTAACTTTTCTCACGAGTTTTGGTTCAGTAACTAATATATTTTCCTTTATTGCACTACTAATGACGTCATGCTCATGGTCGTGATTAAGCCGCATTATTTCAATTTTTATTTCTTCCCGCTCTATGACTAGCCAAGGAGGTGGTGTTCCACCATAGAACTCTCTGTGACGCATTTTTGACTGAAACTTAATTGCTAGCTCTGCTTGTCTTGACTTTATTATCATATAAGGAAACAATATTCTAAGACACCTACCTGCTTGCTTGGTTTCTGCTTCCCAATTATAATATATAGTTCTCTTTACTCCTCCCACTTTCTTGGTAATAGTACCGTATCCGAGAGTACGTTTACAAAAATCGAGTGCGTCTCTATATGTATTTGCTATTGACACGTGAAGAACATAGCTAACATACCCAGTTCTTTGTGTATATCTACTAATATCGATATTCCCTTCACCATCAAATAATCCTGCTATATATGCTAAGTCCTCTTTTCTGCTCATTTTAATACTCTCTTTCCTCTGGTGTCAGATATTCCATATATACCAACTTGAATATATCTTTCTCAGTATTACATATCACTTTATTATCATCTTTCCATATAAATCCATTATGATGTCTATATCCATACTCTCTCAATCTTATACCCATCATGTAACGACTAAAGTTAGCATTCCCCGTTCTTATCAAAAGTATATTAGCATAGTTAGAACCATCATCTACCGCTATAAATATATCTAACTTTATACCTTCTGGTAACATTCTCTGAGTGTATCTACCTGTAATACTACCTCTTATTCTTTTCCATTCCCCTACTACACTTTTAAGCTCTTCTAGCTTATTAGGCTCACGTATTATTACTAATTCTATATCACCACAATCAGGGCATTTACGCCTAATGCTACCAGCTATTCTACATCGATTTCTCTTACAGTATGGTTCCAATATCTTTTTATACTTCTCAGCTATTGGTAATATTTCTTGGTATATCATTTTATTCTTATTCTCCTGCAGCTAATAATACTTTAACGATTTTCTTTTTCATAAATTCATCGGCATATATAAAATGAATACCTGTATCTTCACAATCAGCTAATATTTTATCAGCAATATTTTCAGCTTCTTCTGTTTTCATTCTTCTATCACCCACTCCAACTTTTTAATAGCATAATTAAACACTTTCCATTCTACTGTCTGTGTAACAAAGGTACCTCTACTATTATTAAGACTTTCTATTTCCTCTAAGATTTCTTTTTCAGTTTTCATTTTAGATGTTCCCTTATATAGTATACACCAACAGCACCTGAGATCCACAATAACCCTGTAATATCTCCTTCGTTCATCAATGCCCCTCCAACTACCATTAGTAAAGTTCCTGCTCCTAAATACAGAGCTCGTAATATTTCATCCATTTTTACCTATATGACATTCCTTTTTATTTGCCCCTTACGTGTTATGTATTACAACATCATGTTTTCCTATGATATGTATTGGTGACATACAAAACATTTCCCTCATGGGGAAATGAAGGTCATTTGTGAATTGTTTATGTATTATCCCTTGATGTATCCTTTTTTCAGTGATGAGAGCAAAATAATAGTTTGACGACTTGCTTTTCTTCCATTGATGATGTATCTCAGTACCGCCGATCCATTGGAACCATTTTCTATCTATTCTTCTCACTACTTCCCTATTACGATATATAATTGCTTTAATAATACTTCCATTGAAATTACTTTCGGCAAGATCACGCAATTTGTCTAAATATTTTTCTCTCTTACTTCTATTACAATAAATGTGCCATCTTTTAAGATGTTCAGTATGTAACTTCCTTACCATTTTCCTTTTCCTTCCTCTTATCCTTCCCAAATATATGCTCTAAGTAGTCATCTTGGTATATTATGCTTGCATAGTACTTCTCTCCTTTTATCTTCTCTAACAATTTTATTGCTAGCACTTCTCCTAATTCTGGTTCTCCACCATCACTAGCCCAGCAATACTCATTACCATAAACATAATGGTACAACTTGTCTTCTATCTCCTTGTCATTTCCTTTTAGCAATGCTATAAATAATTCTTGTCCATCAGACAATTCTTCAGTCATTATTCTTCTTCTTCTCCCATCCTTCTTCCTTTTCTTATACTTGCTAGCAGTTGCTTATGTTTCCTTAAACGGATATCTAAGTCATGTTGCTCTTCCATTATATCAAATTCTGTTATTTTTTCTTTCATTTGTTCTTCCTCCTTTATCTTATTTAACTGCTCCCATCCTGTTTCACATACGAAACATATAACCATGCACTAGATTAATGATACTTTCTCTTTGATCGTCTTTTTGCTCTTTCGAGTATACTCTTTGCTGCTCTCTCTAACGAATCTCTTCCATCTTCTACGAATATATCAATAAACTCCTTTTCTGTTAGGTTCTGATATATCCATGTATCCGTAATAGTCGAATACACACTAACTAATCCTCTACTGTTTAGTTCTATTCTCCACCCCATTTTATTTTTCCTCCTTTTCTTTTCTCTATTCTTCTTCTAATTTCTTTAAAACTTCTTTATTCAGTTTCTTTCCTGTCTTTTTTACATACTTCAATTGTTTCCAACCGCTAGCTCCTACAAATCCTCTCACCATGCTCCAATGTAATGGCTGTCCTAATTCATGTTCAACATTAAATTCTTTACTTATACTTTCTGAATAGTTCTGTCTGCTCCATTCACCAGTAACTATTGGTCTTGCATATTCTTCTTCTATAATAAAATTAGCTTTTTCATCATTAATTCTATAGAAGACACCTATTTTTAGCACTTTTATACCAAGCGCTTCTGATATTTTCTTTCCTACTTCAATATTATGCTCTACTTCAGTTAATACTTCATGCTTTCCTTTATACTTAATACCTTTAGCTATTATATGTTGTATCCCACCTGTCCATGGACTAGCTTTTCTTATACCTTTAGCATCACGTCTATCATAACCAGCTTCAAAGAAGAAAGTAATGTGCCTCTCAAATGCTTCCTTTAACTTTTCAGGTATGACAAGTGATAATTCTCTACTAGCTTCTCTCACTCGTGCTACTATTCTTACTTCTGCTTCCAACTTTCGATGTGGCATATCAGGATATTTAGAAGCTGCTTCAGTATCAAACGTAAAGTTTACAGCTATCTCTAGTGTACTAAAATATCTCTCAGCTTTTATTTTACCTTCTTTATAGTCTTCAGGTCGTAATTTGAAGTATGCTTTTTCAGCAGGACTATACATTATTAAGTAGCCAGTAGCGTCGTCAATGTCTATTAACTCTGGAACTTCTACTGGTGGTAGAGGTGGTACTATCTTCCTTTTAAGCTCTTCTAGTTCTTCTTCCAGCTCTTCTTTATCAACTAATAAACTATCTCTCTCATCATATTTCTCTATTCTCTTATCTTTTAATGCTTCATATACTTTCTCTGTTTCTACAAGTTTCTTTAATTCTTCTTCAGCTTTTTCTACCAGTCCTTCTCTTTCATAGCGCCTATACCAGCCAGTAAGTGCTGCCTTTCTAGATCCTTCGCTAAGTATTCTACTTCTTAAATCCCATAAGCGTCTATCTGCCAGATATATATCAACACCAACCCCTAACAGCCTATCTTCTATTTCCGATATCCGCTTTTGTATTTCTTCAATAGTCATATTACACAATTCTTACATTCTTATCCACATAATCCACCACAAACGTAGTAGTTCTACCTTCTCCTTTACAATACTCGCATCCTTTATTGCATCTCTTGCCTTCACATACCGGGCATAATATTATATCGTTTCCTAAGCTCATTTTTTATCTCCCCCCTCTTTCTATTATCCATTCTATTTTTTCTCCAATCCCTTGCTGCAACCAATGGCATTTGGTCTTAATCAATGGTATTAACTCACTTCTCATTTCTATTCCTATGCAAGACCTTTCAAGCGTTCTTGCAGACTCTAATGTTGTTCCACTTCCTAAGAACGGATCTAAAACTACATCACCTTTTAACGAATAAAACTGTATTACTAAATCGGACAACATTTGCGGAAACATAGCGGTATGATCACTATCGTCTAATTTATAGTCCCACGGATTATCTTGACTACTCGTACCTAAATGCCAAACATTAGAACTGTAAGCTTTCATATCACCAACCACTATATTCTCCTCTTTAAACTTACTAGATTTATGCCCCATACTAATTCTATTCATATTCCCTTTCGTAAGTATAAATACAAATTCCCAAATTCTGTTCGGTTTGTATATAAACGGATAAGGCTGCTTCAAAAAGTTTCCGAATCTCTTCGATGCGCCGCTAAGCATTCCAGTCGGCTTCATCCATATAATCTTTTCTTCATCTTTAAAATTACACATATTCCGAGCTATGAAATACAAATCTAATCCAACATCATAGTCCTTCCCTTTATCAATATACCCATCTGGTACATTTAAAGCAAATACTCTGCCAGGTCTCATTACCCTGTATATATCTTTAAAAATTCTCTCCATCTTATCTAGAAACTCATCATAACTTTTATATTGCATCACATCACGCATCTGATAATATGGTGGAGAAGTTACAACTAAGCCAATAGAGTTACTCTCTATATCCTTCAATGCTTCCTCCGCATCATCAATAATAAGTTTATAAAAAAGGTTCATTTTTAGTACGTTATATTAACTCCTGGTTCTCTATATTTCCATCCACTTCCAGCACAAACTGGGCATGTTATCATTATACCGTCATTTCCTATCTGTACTCCAGAGCCACTACATCCCGGACATACTATTCTATCATTCATTGTTGTACTCATTCTTTTGCCATCCCCTTCGCTATATATATGCACCACAATGAATTATGAGTTAAACTATCTCTTCCAAAAACACTCTCTTTCATAACATCCTCTCTTCTGCAAGCACATGATTCTCCTTCTTCCTTCAATCCTAGCACTTCTTCGATATACGCTTCGTCTATTTCGTTCTCTGGTACAATCTCTATTATATTTCTTTTTACTTCCATTTTCATTTTATCTTCTTCTCCAACTCAGTTATCCGATTGTCTAACTCTCCTACCCAATCTAATATAGTCATTTCACCATTTTCTATTAATATCCCATGCGCCCTGTTTCTCATATCCTGATTCATATTATGCAATGCTTCTAAATGTTCTTTACTCATTTTTTCTTTACCTCCTATTTCTTCTTCTTAGATTTATCGCACACTGAATCATAAAAACAATTCTCGCATTCCTTGTCAAAACTTGGACTTAGTGCCCCTTCCTCTATCATCCATACAATATCATCATCTGACAGTGCTTCCGTTAACGTATGTTCTGAGAAAGCATTCTTCGCCATAATCATTAATTTACAATCCTCTGCTCCCGTCAAGTTCAAGTATGCTCCTACTTGGATTTTAAAATAATCAGGGATTCCTTTTTTGGCAGTGCTATTCCACATAGGGAATTTTAGTTCAATAAGATGTGGATAAACCTCATGCTTAAGAACGTCTCCATATCTTATCCCATCAACTCTACAGTGTAATGTATACTTCCCAATCTTCTTCACAAACTTTACTTCTGTCATCCAATTCATCTTCCTCAACTCTACTTGTATTGCAGTATGTAACAACGACCCTAACTTACCCTGTCTACTAAAATCACTTTCCACAAATTTATATGGAGTGTTTGCTCTTCTAAATTCTACTTTCCTTCTACATCCTAACAGATCAGTGACATTCCAGTTGTTGCCTTGTTTCTCTACATGCTCGCCCTGTGATTCTCTAAAGGAATCAAGTACATCATCCAATATTCGAATGTTCTTCTTTTCTAACATTTTATTTCTCCAGATATGGTGCTATCGCATAAGCTACTTTTCTATCAGCATCTAAGAAAAGTAGCAATGGCATATCATTCTCTACGCCAATAGCAACTTTCTCAAAATCACTTTTCTCCAGCACCTTCAACAACTCTACCAATCTCTTCACTTGTGATAACTCTATCGTAGTTACTTGTCCTTCAAACTTTTCGACTGATACAAAGCCTTTAACATGTCCTTTATCAGTTATAACATCTTTTCCTAGTTCCATTTCTTCTCACTTCCATCTTTATTCAACTCTATCAATGCTTCCTTAACATACTGACTTGTTCCTTTTCTTATCAGCAATTTTATAGCACCTTCACATAACACATACATACTACCAAAATCATCTTCTGATCTCATAATTCTTCCATAAGCTTGCATTAATACTTGTTGTGCCATATTATTATACCAGTTCCAATCTCCACGGGCTATCCTTGCAGCCACTCTTGGATCTCTACTATCCATAAATGGCGCTTTAAAACATATCGAAAACCTACACATATTACCTTTCAGATCTAATCCCTCAGTCATATTTATGCCAACCAGTACACTATCACCAATAGTATTCATCCACTTCTTCAGCACTTCCTTCCTATCATCTCTACTATGGAACAATAATCTTTCATACATTTCTTCAGACAATTTCATTCTTTCTTCATATGCCTCTGTATAATTACCATCTTCTCCATATTCTTGATTTTTAAATATATAACCACTTATATCTTCTATCATTTTCGTATATCTGTAACCATTGCAAAATATAATTCCCTTCTCCCCTTTATGCTTATGCACTATCTCAGCAATAGCCAATTTCATCTTATCCTCATTCTCCCCTGTCTGATTTTTATACTTAAAATTACAAACAGGTTGTAAATATAATGGTCTTCGCTCTACAGGAAATGTGGATTCAACTGGTATATATACACTTTTCCCCTTCCCTAGCAACTCTGTAAATCCTAACTCATCCTGCATCATAAACCGATTTATTGTAGCAGACGAAATCAGTATTTTATCAGCTCTCGAAAATATCAACTTATCGCTAACCTTCCGTGCCAACAATGGTTGCACTACCACCCAGCTATAATCTCCTTTCCATGTTGAATGTCTACTTACTATAACACCACCACTATCCTTTGCATTCTCCAACCTTCCATACAATCCTCTCAACCTTTTATACTCTTTCAGTTCTTTATCATCCAATTCCGTTTCTTCATCCAGACATTCTAAAACATTATACACCTCTGTACTAATATCATTTAAGAATTCAATAGCATCAACTCCTACACACCTTTTCACACCTTCTCCTTCAAAAGTTATAACAGTACTATATTCGTCATACAGCTTCAGTGCACTCTCTCCAATCTCCTTATTAGCAGTTCTACCAGATATTGTAGCACTTGAAAATCCTACCAGTGTCTCCGGCAATCCATGAGCATCATCCAACACTAGCAACTCTCGTTTTTTAAATGATTTGCCGCCTTCTAAAATAAAATAGAATATATTAGTAAGACATACTTTAGCATCCAAGCATCTCTGCTTAGCTTCCTTATATGAGCATAACTCTTCACAACGAAAGCTCTTTTTTGCTTGGCACAACCCCTCGTCACATCTAGCATCTACCATAGAGCATTTATAATGAGCTCTTCCGTGAATATTAGAAACATCAAAATCTCTCAAGTACTGCTCTTCCAAACTATTATTCCCAACTACAACGTATGCGCTTTCAACAGCTTCTGCTATAGCCATTTCCACGCCTGACTTGCCCGAGCCCGTAGGAGAATTAAGCATAACTAACTTCTTACCGTCATTATAATAATCTATAATTTTCTCTATACTTTCCTTCTGATATGGTCTAAACTTTTCAAATCTAAACTTACTAATCGCCAGTTCTTTATCAATCATTACTCAAACGCCTCCAATGTAGTAAATTTTCTTACAAGTTTAGGATCAACACATAATTCTTCTTCATTTTTACCTTTCATATTCAGTACCTTATTTCTCTGATATAAAGATTCACCCAACTTTCGTTTATGATCTGGCAATGGTTTTCTACTACCATAATTCCACTTACTTAATTTATCATATAACTCTATTGCACAATCTGCTTGCTCTTGTTTCAACAATAAATACGGTCTTATCTTCTTAATCAATTTATAGGAGTTGGAACCAGTAAGAGTCCAATGATAAGCATTTTTACGATTTCCACTTCGTCCTTATACTTTTGGAAAACTACCACCAAAGTTATTTACAAGCCATTATATTAAGCGTATATCAGTGTTACTTATTTCAAGAATTTGATGATAATTATACTTATTTTTACGCAATGCCCTATAAATCCCAATAGTTCCTTCTCCGTCTACGAAAGCAGCCAGCCTCATATATAATGCTTCTTTCTCACTTATCATACTAGTTCCCGTCCTTCAATCAAAACCCTAAATCAGATCCCTACAAAACAGCTCCAATTCCAAGAGCAATCGCTAATGCATAATGCCCATTCATCAGCAAAAACAAAAGCATACACAAAAAGCATACTGCAAGTACTAAACCAATCGCACCCAGCATTTACTCTCCTCTCTCCTCCCACAGCTCACCATATTCAGTATCTAGAAACTTCTCCAATATCAACGCTAATGTTACTGTATAAATTTGCCCTTCTTTATCGCACTTAGCATAAAATTCGCTCCTCATGCTCTCAGGCACCCTTGCCGAGATTTGTTTCAGTGTCATAATTCGATCTCCCCCGCTAAGTATCTCCTTATTGCCTCCTTCAATATCCATCCAGTTCTCTTGCCCCTATACTTTCTAACTTCCTTAATCTTGTCCCTAACACCATCTCCAATCTCGCAGCTCACAAACAGTTGCTCTTCCTCCTTTTTATATAATCCTATCATTTTTACAAAACTCCTTTGTCTCATTCACATCCATATCTATCAGCTCATCAATCAATTCTTGTCCTCTATTCCCATACACTCTATCCACAAACTCTGCCATACTTTCCTTCCCACTATAACTATCATACCCTACCTTCTCCAAGAATCCTTCAAACTTGACTATATCAAAATCTGGTATTCCATACATATACAACATACCAATAAAGTAATTGATTTCAGTATCAAAGATCTCCTTAAATTCCTTCCCATATTTATCCATCATCCTCTTAGCAGCTTCAGGTACTTCTCTCATCCTTCCTTTCCCTCCTTCCTTCTCCTTTCCTCTCCTCTGAAGTAACAAACGAAAGTCCAGTTACCAGCACCCAATCTCCTTGTTAATGTTATTGCAGCATCCAATATCTCGTCACTACTAGCATCAATACCATGTTTCTTCAAGTGTTTCTTAATATCCGACACATTATCATCCAATATCTTACTAATATATATTTCAGTCATTTTACCCCCCCCACCTACACCATTTTTTGAGAATGCTCTTTCTTCTTCCATCTCTGACATAATTCTTCGCTTTGTCATATAGAGCAGCTTCAATTCACAGCCATAATTCCCATCACAAATACCAGCAACTAGCTTATATACCTTCTTTACATCTTCATCATCCAAATCCCACAATATTTCATCTTCTTTTCCAGTCATTCTCTTCTCCCTTCCTTAATATCCACCAACAATTCTCTCACATCTATCAACACTTCCAAAACAAGTCTATCTTGCACATGGAATCCATAGTTCTCATATTCTTTCAATATCTCTTCTCTTTTTCTCAAGTCTCTTACCACCTATTTTCATACTTCTACTTATAATCAATTATCAATTTATTACTATTTTTTATAACAACTGTTAGTTCTGCATCAACAATATCAACATCATTATCTAACTTGCCTCTCCTATTTAGAACTAAAGTTCGCTGATAGCATTCCTCTTGGAAATGCAATGCCCAGGCAGGTCTTGGATGCATATTCCATCTAGTAACTTTCTCATACATATTTATAGCAATATTCGCCTGTTCTGCTTTTAGAACTAAAAATGATTTTACTCGCTTCATTAATTTAATACCTTTCTTACCCTCTAACTTCCATGCATACTTATCCTTTCGATTATCTCCCTCTTTATATTTTACAATAGAATCAATATTCCCACCAAAGTTATCTATTAGCCATTGTATCATACGAAAATCAGTATTAGTAACCCTAAAAGTTATTTTATAAAGATGTCCCTTTTTCCCTTTATATACCCCTAACGTGCCCTCGCCATCAATAATTCCAGCTAAATATGCTAGTTTCACGGCATCATTTCTCATTTTATTCCTCCATTTCTTATTTTCATGTTATTCATTCCAATTTCTTTAGAATGTTCTTAAATACATTTTCATCAGTACGAGACACCCAAATGGTAACTTCATCTGTTTCTTTTACTAAAGCATTTAGCAACGTCCTAAGTGCCATTTCCTCTCCAATATCAAGCATTATGTTCATACTAAAAACCACTCCTTTTTATACTTCCCACCATCCACAATCTTATCCATTAAATCTTTCAGTCCAGTAATCTCAGCCACCCACTCTTCGCCTGCATAATCTAGAAATCTATTTCCAAGTACCTTTATCTTCCGACTCCTTACACCACCCTTCTCACCTGTAGTAACATACAGAATAATATCTGCAAGTGCCGGTAATATATTCAATCCATCAGGGCTCTTCTGACCTGTTATTACCTCTCTTTCCTCTTTCTCTTTATAAACCCTAACATCTTTCATCCCACTTGTTATAATGAAATTTCTTTCTTCGTCATACTTCTCAAATATTCTCTCTTTAATATCTCCGTACACCAATGCCCATTCCGATATTGGAAATACCTTCTTTTTCTTATTCTCCGCCAAATATTTCTTAGCATAGACATTTCTAAAATCCTTACTTTCGTCAATACACACAGTTTTACTATCTGTACTATCAACTATTCCCTCTATATCTTGATAATTTTTAGCTTTAAAATACCTCTCCTCAAAATCTTCACCATAAACATTAAGCGCAGCTGGCTTTGCATTAGAGTCATCTGTCAAATCTATCATAATGCTATCACTTCCATCTCCACTCAGCCCTTTCATAGCTAAATATGACTTTCCCGTTTTTGGAGCTCCCATGATAAGAAAAATTAAACTTAGCTTATTCATTCTCACTCTCCCATTTTCAATCTGTTCAACAATTGTCTAAATATTGTAGGACATTCGCCAGTATCATAACTATCAATCTGATTTTCACACTGAGCAATCACGTCCTTTCTCTCGTTTGGAGACATTTGATTACATCTATATTCAAACGTAGGTTCGGTACTAAACAAAAATAGATGCAATTTACCTCCTTCTTTCAGTGTTACTTCTATGTTCCCATCTGAACCATGCTCGAAACTACTCCTTACAAATTTCGCTTTTATTTCTTTTTTCATATTTTATACCTCCAGTGGATGATGTAGGACTCGAACCTACATTCAGACCCATAGTGCCCGTCATATTCCAATTAGAAGAACCATCCATAATGCCTGAGCTGTGAATCGAACACAGAACTTCGTCAATGGAGTAGATCAGTTTTTATTCAATTTTACTTGTTTATGTCGAAGTATACCATACTACCATACTCAGGCAACGCCCAGGGAAAGATTTGAACTTTCATCTTCCTACTTCTCACACAGGTTGAGACCGTATGTGCGCGCATATCTTCGCCCCCTCAAGCATCCTTAAGGGTGAGCTTGCACATTTATCCTACATACCTGACACGGAAGTGCCAGAAGACCACCAAAAGCCCGGGCAAATAAAAACCAGAATGCCAAGAAACTTGTGCACTCCCACTTGCGTTTTCATCACAACCTTGATTACTCAGACGTGCTCACAATCCCCAACTAGTATACAATTATAAACACGTAGCAAAGGTGAGATTTATACAATTCCTGGCATTCTAGCAACTCTACATTACCACCTCTTTACCTTCTTCATCCACTTCCATACTTTCCCGCTGAGAAGCCCCCACTGTTTCAGCAGGTAAATCTCCCTTCATATACACTACCTTACCCTTTTTCATCTCTGGATCCCAGTAGAGCTTCTTGAATCCCTTATTATAGCTCTCATCTGTCTTCACTTCTTCCATACCCAGGTATCCAATAGCGTTCAGCAAATCATGCTTTAGGAAGAACACACCATCAACCTTCTCAGCCATATTGAGTATACTCTTCCCCATCACACTTTTCACCGTAGCACTAACCACATACACTTCCTCTACATCTGCAGGATTGCACACTATTAATGCTGCATTCTCTATATTTCTACCCGTCAGTTCCCCTGTCTCAAAGTCCTTCTCTGCTCCCCCTTCATAAGCACCCAATCCTCTCAGAGCCAACTTATACTTCTGCCCCGCCTCCATTTCCAGTGGCGTTCTACCTCCTGCAATCGCCGTCTCTGTTCCATCCAATCCTACTTTTTCTAATGTCATTTTCTTTTTTTATACCTCCTTTTTTGTTTTCTCCTATTTTATTTTGGAGCATCAACTATCCCAACCACTCATCCAAAACATCTTTTCTTATTTTTAGTGGTACTAATACTTCCAATTCGTCATCAGTATATTTACCTATTATTTTCAACTCTTTACATCTCTGGAATAGTTCTTCGGCTAATTTCCTTTTGTAATCTGGCATAGGATTACTACCATGATAATGTCTTTTAGTAACTTTTTCATACAACTCTATTGCACAATCTGCTTGTTCCTGTTTCAATATAAGATATGGTCTTATTTTCTTAATCATTTTATAAGATTTATAACTAGAAAGAGTCCATTTATAGGTATCTTTGCGGTTGTCTGTTAGCTTCTGTGCTTTAGGAAACGTACCACCAAAATTATCTACTGTCCAATCTATTAATCGTACATCACTATTACTAACTATAAGCTGCTGGTAATAGCTATATTTTCCATTGCTCAACAGAGATTTACCAATAGATATTGTGCCTTCGCCATCAACAAAAGCAGCTAACATCTTCAATAATCCTATTCTATCACACTCTTCTTCAGTTATCATACTCACTCTTCGATGCGATATATATCTTCCAAATAACTACTCAATGTCGCCTTCAATCCTTCCAACTCTTCCAACACACCAAATATCTCTTCATAATCTACTTCTTCCAGCCAATCCTTCAGCTCTAACACCATACTCTTCACCATAACAATATCATCATATTTCTCAGCACACAGCATAAACTCTTTTTGTCCATGCACCCTTATTGTAGCTTCAAAATCCTTCTCATTCTTCGTAACCACCACATCCACAAACTCTTCAGATTTATTAGCACTACCAACAAGTATCCCACACTCCAACTTATTACTATCGCCCAGCGTAACAGTTCTACTTTCCCTTTCCAATATTCCGTATATATTACTCATTCTATAAATACCACCACCTTACGATCCCCATCAACATAGCTTTCACCTTCATGAATACTCATTCTGAAAATAGCTTCCTCAAGTGTTATATCTTTCCAATCAATAACCACTTCCCTCTCTGTTCTTTTCATATCACTTCTCTCCTGCAAGTATAATATTAACTTCCAATATCCCTATCTCATTATCCACAAATTTATCGATTATCACTTTCTGCTCTTCCACACTCTTTCCAACTAGCAACTTTTCATATATCATCCATGCCTCTGATATTTCATTTATATCTTCCATGCCTTTACCAGTTTTAAGATCATGTGATACAAATCGGTGTATCTCACCTGGAATATAAATAACATAATATTCATCAGGATGATGTCCTTCAGAGCATGGAAACCATTTGTTTAGCAATTCATGCCCTAAGCATCGACGTTTGCAATTTACTTTACTTCTTGCAATTTTACCTTTATCAGATTGTCTATACTCTTTGATTTTTACTTTACCGTTTTCAGTTTCTTGATATTTTTTCACTCGTTCTAATTCTTTTTCACGGTTATCTTGGTAGTGTTGTTTATCATAATCAGGATTTTCTAACCGAAAATTAACGTTGTTTTCTTGTGCTTTTTCTAGATTTTTTAGCCGCCATTTATCAGATGTTTCTTTCTGTTTTTCAGGATGTAATCTGCCATAAATAGTTGATGCAGCAGTATTAAAATGTTTTGCGATTTCTCTTAGAGACATACCTTCCACTTTACTCATAAATCTTACTTCTTCATCGTCTATGTCTGTTCTTCTAGAAGGCATTTCATTTTTCTCCAAGAATATAATCAAACAACCTATGTTCCCAATTTCTCATACAATAATCCAAAATTACCCGCTCTGAAGAGGGAAAACTCTCTGCCATAATATCCTCTTTAAGATCCTGTGGCACTCCAACCATTAGCTCTTCAACCTTTTCTGCAATGCATTTAATTCCGTGCAGTTTCGTCATAATATCTCTAATATTTTTTCGCACATATTCTATCTCAATTTCATATTCTTCTTTCAGCGGCTCTAATTTCATAATCCTATCTTCTGCGATTCTCAGTTCCTCTTCTGCAACCACCAATCTCTCCTGATGACTTTCATTCTCTTCCATTTCTTTTACCTCTTTTAGTGTCTTATTATTCTTACCCAATAGTGCAGGTCCAATATATTTACATCTGGAGCATTTGTGCCGTACTTCTAGTACTTCCCCACACTTCGGGCAGTATTTTTCAACCATGAACCAAATCCAGTTTTGCCTGCTCCAACAACAACAGTATACCAACACTCCCAACCGCCATATCATCACTCGTCATCCGTTCCAGACACTTCTCAGCACACTTCCCAACTTCTCCAGTTTCCGCTATCACCATCACCAATCTATCAACTTCCGCTTTCAAAAATGATTCTCGATCTTCACCACTCTGGTACTTATCAAACTCCAATTCTTCATCCATCATTTCATAGTACCTATCCGCCCATTCACTTTTCAACAGTTCCTCATACCTATCAATAAGTTCTTGTTCTTTACTCATTTTTGTTTTACACCATCCTATTTGCATACCTAACAGCACCAGAAAATGTTATATTTCTTTCAAATTCTGCATGTTTCGTCATATACTTATAAAGCAATTTAGTCACCAGACTACCAGCATACATACCAGCAATATTTACAAACGACTCTCGTAAATTAAAATCTTTTATTTTCATGTTATTCTCTCCAATTTTCTAACCGCCATTTCCTCTCTAATTTCCAACTTAATTGGTTCATAGCCAGGTAAATCATAGCTCTTTAATATATCTATTGCTCCCTTCAAAGACAAGTCTGCCGTCCACATTAGCACTGGTTTCAATCCTTTAGGTTGTCCATCAGAGTCCCATAGAAACTTAGAGTTTTCAATAGCATTGAGGACTGCTATCATATGTTTGTCTGAATATTTACCAGCATAATACATCTTATGGCAGTTACTACACAAGCTAACTACCATATCTTCCTTTGGCAGCACATGATGATTATTAAGTACTAGGGGATGTATATCTCCACATATTAAACATACTCCCTGACCATAATAGTATCCAGAAACAGTCCTTTTATCATGACGCCGTAGAAAGTTCTGTTCTTTTATATCCTCTTTATGACTAGCAGTATACTTCAATATTTCTTCCTTATGTCTAAGGCGATATTCATCCTTTTTAACTAGCACTTCATCTCTATGTTCTATATAATACTCTCTACGGTAATCTACTTCACACTCCTTGCACATCGGATTTAAACCACTTTTTCCTCCTTTTAATTTATTAAAATTACTATAAGTCTTAAATTTCTTGCATTCAGTACATCTCTTCAATGGCTCTGTCATCACAAACTTTTCAGCGTTTGGACAATATTGGCTACCAAATTTACTCTCTAAAGAAGCTTGTTCATTGGTCATTTTACACTAAAAACATTTCTCGCTTAAAAACATTTCCATTATATATATGATTCATCAAATCCTCAAGGGAAGTAATTGTATCCATCCAACTATCTCCAGCATAATCTAAAAATCTGTTTCCGAGCACTTTAATTTTCCTACTTCTAACACCCATCTTCT
>JAGMCL010000092.1 GCA_023129165.1 Caldifarciminota bacterium
TCACAGAGCACGGAATCTGTTCCCATGGAAAAACAATAGACACCGAAAAATCCTCTCTCAGAGCCCACATATGTAAATGGACAGTCAGGAAGTTCTATATCATCAAAATACGCCCATATCTGATCACCTATCAATGTTAATTTTAATTTGTGCCAACCACTTACTGTTGGTACACCCCCTGGTATCTCGTCACCTACCCACGTATGAATCACATTGGGAGTGGCACTCTCATTAAAGGAAAGTCTTATCCTTTGTGTGTTATCAAAATCGCATATTAACGCATAGTAATATCTTGTTGTGGTATCCCAGCGGGCAACTAAACCCTGATATGGTCCTCCCGAAGTAGTTCTTACTGCTGTATATATATCTGCCTCAACAGAGTAGTCCTTAAGAAGACTTGCGCCGGCTAAGGCAGTTCCTACCATACCTGCATTTGACAGATAACCTACCCATCCATCACCACTTGGATTTTCGGTGACAGCCTTAACAGTCATATCATTTCCCAGACCCCAGCCATCAAACCAGTCCAGTGTAAGGTTGCCATCTGTGAAGTACTCCTCAAATAATATCTGCCCGGTGCTTATCGAAACACAAAGCACCAGTGTAATAACGATGCCAATGAATCTGTACATATGCACCCCCTTGATTCAAACAAAAAAAATTAAAAAACTCAACTTTACCACCCCATTTCCAAACTGAATCTGTGAACACCACCGAGCCGTCCAAAATCTGCGAGGGCATATCCTACTTGAAATTTTCCTTCACCAACACATAAACCTGCACCAAAAGATAGTCCTTCTTCATCACCTGAAAATCTATATCCACTTCTCAAAGATATACCCATAAACTCATACTCAATCCCGGTTGTTACCCACTCCCTGTTGTCATTTGAATGATTTGCATCAACAAGGAGAGTTAACCTTTGCATATCACTCCTTACAAAGTATGATTTCTTACCAATTATATCCATTGCTGAGCCTACCCTGAAGTGTAGAGGAAGATTCCAGGAAGATGTCTCAAGAACAGCAGATACATCAGGGTTTCCACTGATATCAGGTGCGATGTCTCCTGTGGTCAATAGGTCTCTTCCCTCGAGTCTCATACTACCACCAAAATTGGACATACACATTCCAACACGTATTCCCATTATATCAGTCTCAAGCTGACTGCCTATGTCAAAGGCAATCGTAGCAGCCGTTTCATTCCAGGCACTCTCCTGAACATACTTTATTGTTAGACCTGCACAGAAACGATCAGTGAGATATCTTGCATAAGAGAGACCCACCGAAGCACAACCATAACTGAATTTAACACCCGTACCTTCAGGCTCTTCCGGGGTGGTTACTTCCATCTCTCCGGAGTTTAGAAATACAGCTGAAAGACCAATACGACCCCGACCAATCGGCATAACAAATCCAATAAACTCGTGTGAGATGTCAGCAAATAAACTTGTATAACTCCCCATAAGAGCAGTATATGGCACCCCAACCATCCCTGCTGGATTCCAGTAGAGAGAGGAGACATCATTAGCCAGAGCAACAAAACTACCAGACATCGCTGTAGCCCTTGTCCCAACCCCTATCTTTAAAAACTGGGCAGCAGATGAACCTACCTTATCAAATCCATAGGTTAAAATAGAAATGAAGAGCAATATGGCAATGAATAATTTTCTCATAAAGTTATCATGGATTATATGTCTATGAAACAAAAGTCAACAATTATAAGTTATCAGACATTGGTAATCAGTAACTTCCAGAGCACATCAGGATACCGGTAAATCAGTAGGAAGAGTATCAGATTATCAGCATATCAGAACCTGATGCTCTGGTCTGCTGATATTCTTCCCACTGATATTCTGATTGGCTGATACACTCACTTTTTTGGACTATTTGATCATCGATATCCTGAATACAAATACTACTTCGGTTATGTTAAGTAATTAATGTCTAATCTTATTTTATCACCACAAACTTACCTATATATTTCTGACCCTTTGGTGTCTCTACAACATATACATAGAGACCATACGACACCTCAACACCGCTTTCGTTCCGCATATCCCAGAACTCGTATCCAGTTTCTTTACTATTATGGCTTACTGTAGCAACAATATCGCCACTTACAGTATATATTCTTATTTCACACTCCTCAGGTAGATTTGTAAACTGTAACTTCTTCTCATACCAAACCTTTTCCCATTCAGCAGAAACAATATATGGATTTGGCACAACCTTGATGCCTTCAATACCTATATCTTCAATCTCAGTCTCCTCTGTATTAAATATATATTTAATCTCACTCGTGAAGGGCTTGAATGTAATAATAGTAAATTCATCTCCATCAGAGGGTGGTATTGCATCCCCAGGTCCATTCTGAGTGGCAAAATATACTGCCTCATACTTACTGTTCCAGCAGCCAATCTGGTCAAAGAATCCTAATGCAACCCCTTCTGGTGGAGTGAACCCTGCGCCACCTGGTATTAAATCCCAACCCTCAGGACTAAAATAAAGTGATTCAATTTGTGGAGAGAACGCATTGGAATATCTATAATCCAGAAGCCAGCAATATTCACTCACATCCACTGGATTCAGGGTATCAGTTATATCGAATACCCTTATTGGCATTTCAATAGTCAGCGTGTCGCCACCACAACCATCTTCAACACCAAATATTGAATTGGCATCATAATCAACGACAATTCGAAAATCAGAGGCACCATATATATAGGGCTCACGAACCATTGAACTATAATCACCTATCCACCTCCACCATTCAAATGTACAGGTATCACCGTTTACCTTTGTCCACCCCATTGATTTAACACCACTACTACTATTAAACAGCGTCAATCTAAATCCACCCACGACAGGAATATTATCCAATGAGCTATCCGAGAGATAGTGATTATAAAATAGTGTGCAGGGAGGAGATATGGAGATATCTACAAGATTGAATGTGGTTATATATGTAGTATCATCATATGGAACGCTGTCATTAAAGGAAATCTCATATGTGTGTCCTGTAATTGCCATAGGGTCAATTACACTAACAAGGGCAAGACCCTCACAGACACCAGAGATTGGTTGGAGTGTATCACCCCCTATTACTTCTCCGGGATTAAATCCCGAAGGATGTACACCTGGAATAACAGAGACAACATTAGGAGACCCAGGTCTACCCTTTGGTGATTCATAGGATTGCTCCAGCGAGTCAGGATTCTGATTTCCTTGGTCGTATGCCGTAACACAGTACCAGTATTCAACGCCATTTATAATATTAGTGTCTATAAAGGTATGGCGTAACCCCGTATCCTCTCCAAGGGACTGCGGAAACGCAGGGTCTCTTCCCTTTATCCCATCCTTCAGGTCAAATATTGCAATAGGAACGAAACCCACTGTCCTTCCGTATTCATCAGTTACAGTCTCGCCCCAGGTCATCCCCTCATCAGTACTTTTATATACCTTATAACCCTCAAAATCTTCTAATCCTGTACGTGGATCAATACTGCTCTCAGAGGGCTCAGCCTCCCAGTAAAGGGTGACCTTCTTATCACCTGCAACAGCATTTACTATAGGTGATGAAGGTGGTCCTGAACCAAGATAATCTCTCGCAGCCATTAATCTTGCCTCAGATAGATTTGTAAAAAGGTCTGACGAATCAAAACCTGCTACAACTACAATAGCAGAATGGATGGTATCACCAGAAAGGAAATCAAAGGCTCCTGTAGATATAATGAAGTTCCATGCCCTTAGACTATCATAGGGAATCTCTCCTATTAGGTCAGTATTATCTATCCTTACATCATCACCATGGAAGTAATAAGATGGCTCTATATTTGGACAGGCTGTATCTGATGATACTACAGGCCACAACTGCTCATCGGTGAGTGGCTTATAGGTTCTGTCAAAATAATGAAAATCGGTAATTCCCATATCATAAGGTGTCTTCAGGATACATACACCAATCATCCCCATGGTTTCCCAGGGTTCATGAGGAATTCCATCTCCATCCTCGTAGTATATGAAGTCACCCTCACAAAAATATAGATAATCCTTGAAATCATAATCCGGACGAAATGCGCCATGGTATCCCCAGTACATATTATGTATCGTGGAATCTGAGGTATTTATTATCTCAAGGTCAAAAAATATAAAGTCCTCTGCATAAGCTCTACCAAATGAATATGTGGTCTGTCTCGTCTTAATGCCAAGTGAGCCTTTGGGATTGTATGCATCATTGAATATACAAAAGGCATCCCTTTCTGATACAAACTCTCCTGGAATCTCCTCTCCTGTCTCAGGGTCCTTTCTGAACCTACCAGGCCAAAACCTTTCTCCGAATTCATCCCTTGGCCAGGTAGTGTCCGCATCACTTATAGCCATAATGGGCATCCCATCAGGTGTTTCGAGGTCACCCGAATGAAGGTCACCAAGAGAACCGTCCTTTGCCTCCCAATCGAAATATGTTCTTGATATGAATGATTCTATTACATTATCCTGTACAGCGGCAAAGGGTCCCAGACCAAAGCAGTACTGCTGCTGAAACACTGCCCAGGATGGCCAGTGCATAGATGGTGCATAAAAATGGAACTCTGAAAAGAGACCAAAATTACTCGTGGTAGTTGACAGTTCTCCCATATCCAGGATTGCTATAGCCCTGTCCTCATTGCCTGCATATAAAGAGAGTGCCGTAAGGATAAGTATAATACTATATATTCTCTTCATAATTATCTTACCAGAAAATCTTAAAACCACATCTTACCTCTCTACGTTTGCCTACATTACTCGGGTCATATACAGCATCGGGTGATGTGCCAAGACCTCCCCAACCTGGATCCCAGGGATCTCCTGTCCTTGAATACACGTAAAGTGGATTTATATGGTCAAGTATATTTGTACCCTCTATAAATAAACGAGATGATATCCCTTTTAAAATTAGCATCTCCTTTTCAACCCTGAGGTTAACCTCAGATGTCCATGCCATCCTGGCAGAATTTTGCTCGATGTATAATCCCGGTCCTACATAGGGAGTGTATGGAAGACCACTCGATGCCTCTATAAGCAGATTGAAGCTTGTATTTGCCAGCCACCTTATACGATAAGATTCTGGATATTCAATGCTCAAAGAAAAGGCAATATCATGGGTTCTGTCAAAACCAAGATAATACTCAGTCATAGCCTCAGGTCGTCCGGTATATGCATTCCAGAATCCCTCCATTGGTGATGAACGGTTACCCCTTGCTACAGAGAATGTATAGTTAAAGGATGTATAAATGATATCAACAATTCTTCCCTTAAGAGTCAGATCAATTCCCTTGGAATTCCCATAGTCTTCATTATCATAAACAAAATAATCTATACCAGACCAACGAATAGACCTTGTGGTCACCATATTTGTCATATCTTTATAGAATGCGGTAATGTAAAAGGCAAAAGACTCGCTAAGTTTTTGCTGCAGTCCAACCTCATAGGCAACTGTCTTCTGTGCCTCTATACTGGGGTTTCCTATTATCACATTGTTTATGAGAGAATCGGGGTCAAGATAGTGTAGATTCGTATACTGACAGTAATAAGATGGATTCTGAAAGAAGTGTCCATAGGCAAAATGGAGTACAGTCTTGTCTGTTACAGGATGTGCAAGCCCAATTCTGGGACTAAACTGCATCTTTTTAGCCACTCTTACAACCTCTGATTCCGGGTCTCTTATATCACTCCACATATCCGTTCTTGGGTCTGCATAATCAAACCTGATACCTGCATTGAGCACCATATAGTCATACTCCATCTTATCCTGGAGATATGCCGCAGCCTCAACAGGATAGTGCTGAAATTCCTGAAACTGATAGGGACCACCAACAACCATGCGACTCATCTGGTGCAGATAAAGGTCACATCTCTTTACCTCAACACCTGTCTTAAATTGATGTCGGTTGTTTAATTGTATTGTCAAACTACTGTTTAAAGAGATACTACCTGTCTTTGAATCACGATAGAGGGGATAATCTCCACCACCCTCAGTATAAAACTCAAGATCAGTTGCAATACCCGCCTCATAATCCTCTGGTTCTTTGTCGTCAACTCTTAACAGATTGTCTCTGCTGAAATTACTAAATCCTAAACTATAAAAAACCCTTTCATTGGGTGCGTATCTTATAGAAATTGCCTCTCTATGCATAAATCTTTTTCCCCGGGGATAATGGTCGTATCTATATTTCCACGAATGGCTGTAGTTCTGATAATAATTATCCCCTCCCTGTATTGAGAGAAATATATTAAAATTTTCTAAACGTGTGGTAACTTTTGCAATAATGTTCCGCTCGAGCGAATATCCAAAAGGAAGATAGCTATTTTCAGCAATATACTTACCTGCTGTGAAAAGGGTGGTGTTACGAAGACCAGGGATTCTACCACTAAAATACCCTTCAAAACTTCCAGGAGCAACAACATCATAATAATCTTTTAAATCCTGCCTTATATATTCATATTTGTCCTCTACTTCGTACTCTGCAAAGGCATTCTCTTTTCTGTACTGAAAACCCGCGATGTTTATACTACTGTATCCTATATCACCATTAAATTTTGCCTCCCCGCTCTTCGTAACTATGTTTACAACACCAGACATCGCATCACCGTATTCTGCATTGAAGGTGCCAGATAACAAAACCATCTCTGATATTGAACTGCTTGGCAAAAATGATTTAAAACCACCAAAGAGTGGGTCCCTTACAGACATACCATCTATCATATATGCAAGCTCTCCTGAACGTCCTCCCCTCACATGTATCTCCTGTCCCGAACCAAGGGTTACACCAGCTTGTGATGCAAGAATTTCGGAAATAGTGTGGAGTGGTCCTTTCTCTATTTCCTTATCTGTAATAACTGATATCTTTGAGGTGCGGTCAAACTCAATAAGAGGTCTTTCGCCAATTACAATTACCTCCTTACCAATATCCAGGATTGTGGGATTTAGACTGAAATTGAGGGGAGTTGTTCTATCACTCACAACGAGTGCTCCCTCTTGAATCACGACCTGGAATCCCATCATTTCTGCCTTTACATCATAATAGCCTGGTGGAATTCCTAATATAAAGTAATATCCATCTTCATCGGTTACCCCCCCAAGATTAGCATCGATGAGATAAACATTTACAAAGGGAAGAGGTTCTCCTGTCTCAGTATTCACTACCCTTCCGGCTATCTTTCCGGTAGTGCCTGCAAGAAGTAAGGTTGGTAGAAAAATTATACAACATATGATTTTTCTCATACTATAAATAATACCATAGAATAACTATTTTGTCAAGTTTTTTTTAGGAGGAATTAAAAAATGGAATCAAATTACCATCTTTATCATTTATTCACTATCGCTCTTCAATTATTTTTGCATTTTTTACTTGACTTTTCATAATTTTTGTATTATATTATTTATGTAACCAAAAATAAACATAAAGGAGAAATTATAGAACTTAATGCTCAAAACCTCAATTGATTTAATATATCTCTTATTTCCTGTTCTTGTACAACAGTCATATATCCTCCCTTAGGTGGAACTCAACCAGAATTTAAAAACATTATAAAATATCATTATTGTCTGAAATATAAACCTGGATTGGCTTTTAATTGGGTGTAGTAATGTCCCTCGGGAGAGAGGATAGGGGGGATTATTTTACAAAAGATGACATCGAATTATTAAAATTCCTTAAAAAAGAGGATATAACCTCAATGAAAGAACTAAAGGAGTTAATCAAAGAAATCAAACCAATTAAAGACGCACTGGCTATTGACGAAATTGGTAAAGCTTATGAAGCCCTAATCACCGCCCTCAAAAAATTCCACTCCAACCTCAAACTTGACAAATAATTTCTTTAAGAACCGAAAAAAAGAATATAAAATGGAAAGTGAACTATTACATTATAGAACAGTGTTAACATATAATAGAGAGTATTTCCTTTTGATTTATGGTTATGAATTCAAAATTTTCGAATTTATGGATCTTCAATTAAACTCAATAAGTCAACAATTAGCAAGACAGAAATCTAAAAAAACCCAGCTCAAAAACGAGATACTACCCTTTCTGCAAATAATCGTAAAACAAGGAAGGAATGCTTTTGAGTTATTAAGTCAATACCAATCAAATGATGCTTGGCTCACGCTTCGACCAGCGATAGAATCTATATTATATATAGGCAAGTTCTTAGATAACCATTCAAATTTTGAATTATGGATGGCAAGAAGAGAATTATGGAAAAATAGGGATAAAAATCGGGAGAAATGGGATAGTTACCGCAAACAATTTATAAGAGATAATTTAATTTCAAAATCCATACAAAAATCTACAGAATTTTTGGAACTTCTAAATAAGATTAACAATGAG
Organism: Caldifarciminota bacterium; assembly: GCA_023129165.1. GTDB lineage: Bacteria > Hydrothermota > UBA3073 > UBA3073 > UBA3073 > JAGMCL01. The sequence goes on from JAGMCL010000092.1 coordinate 8,371, forward strand.
TTTGCACATGCAAATTATAGTTATTATGAGAAAAGTTTTAGGATTAGACCAGTAGCGAAAAATGAGTACTACATGATATTTCCTTTTATAGACGAAAATCCTGATGTACACATGGCTTATGTTTTTGCTTTTATACATATGTATTATTGTATAATCAAGTCTTTGTTAGATGCATTTAATAAGCATTATCATTTACAGTTAAGATTAAGGAAGGAAATTAGTTATGGGATAGAAAACAAACTGAAACTAAAAACTATCGAACTTACTAAGAAAAAATCAGAACTTATTGAGATATGTAAAACTTTAGGCTTATGGGAAATATAGAGTAAATTAAACTTTGATAATTAGAAATTCTTACTATAATATTAAAAAATTTAAGGCTCCTAAAAATAGATTTTTTGTTGTTGTTAATTAAATAAACCATGTAGGTATATTATGAGCGCATATAATGAAGAACAAAAAGCAGCAATAGTGAATGCATATTGGAAGGATGAGAAACCAGAATGCCCTATTTGTCACTCTCGTCGTTTTAATATCAAACTTGAAACTTCAAGCACAGGACGTTGGGATCTTAAATTCGTATGTAAACGTTGTAATGATGGATTTTCATGGGATTCTGATATGGATGCAAGTTGGAGAGAAAAGCATCAGAAAGAAGGATTTTTGACTGTAGGGGATATAGAGGAAGATTAATATATCAAGTATGTTAATATTTTGGTTGTGCATAGGAATCGCAGCTCTTGTAGGATTTATATACACACTTTGTCTTTTTCTAATTGCAGCTAAAGAGCTAAGAAGTTGGTTACATACGTTTATCGCTACACTTATATCTGTATTATTTGCTGTTTCTGTTGGTATTTTGCTTTTCAATTATCAAACAAAAATTGTAGATAAGAATAGAAAGGAACAGTTAGAAGAATTATTACCTTTAGAGTTATCTAATACAAGTGAATTACTCTCCTCTGACAAATTTTTTGTAATATACTCTACTTCGTATCGTGATTCAACTATTATTACTTATATTCAACCATTAGTTCTTGAAGAAGCTGTTCGTAGTGGACTCTTTGATACCCATCATACAGGGAAAATGCTTCAATTGGGACAGGAGATGCGTGTATATAACACTCAAGTTTCTTACCTATTATCCAGCCTTGCTGGGGAACCAAACAACCCTAAATATCGAGAAGTTTTGAAAAATGCAATTATGAATCTTGAGATTTCTCGTAAAAAAATTGTTGCGCATTCTCTAATTCTAAGTGAAATAATGGATTTGTCATTAATAATTTGTGAATAACATAATTTACTTGTATTATTTTTTTTATAATTTACCTTGACAAATAATCATTTTTATGATATACTTCATATAGTCTGCAAATTGTTGTCAGGAGGTTAAATGGCTAAAAGATATAAGAATCCACCTATTGTGCAAGCTGTGGTTGAGATTAAGTTCCCAGCTGAACTATCAATAGAATGCAGAAAAGATGAATATTATGAGAAAATTCGCAAAGATTTTCCAAACATTTTAGTGCCTGTAATAGATAGACCTGATCCATACCCTTTAAGGAATTACAAATTTGAAACAATGGATAAATTCAGGATGATAACGTTTTCGATTAATAGATTTTCATACCATACTAAACGGTATGTGGATTTTAAAGAGTTTAGCACAATGGCAATAAAATATTCAAAAATGTTTTGTGATTTATATAAGATATCTAGCTTAAAAAGGATAGGCCTTCGATATATCAATCATATAAATATTACTCGACAGAATGGTTTAATTCCTATTGATAAATATCTCAATTTTGGTTATAAACTTCCAGAATCGATCCCTTCTAACTTTGATTTGTTTCAATCAATTCTCTTGAGTAAATTCGACGACGCTAAATTACGGATACTTATAAACTCTGAGCCGACACAAGCAGGTGGAGAGATTATTGTTTTAGATTTTGATTTCTCTTATGAGGGAGAACTTGTTACAGATGATTATGCTGATTATTTGAACAAGTCTCATGGTTACACTAAGTGTGTATTCGAGGATATAATAAGTAGTGAATATAAGAAATTTATGAAAAAGGGGGAATAAGATGCAGAATATTATGGATAAATATAATGGATTATCGGATCCCGAGAAATCGCCTGTAAACCTAGGATATCATTTAAATGACTATCGTATAGTATTGAATGGAAAAATGCAATCCCTTGAAGCAGGAGAAGGCAAATACCAATCCACATCCCCTACTTCTGGAAAAGAAGATATTCTAAAAGCATGGATCTTACCAGAAGCAGTCGATATTTATAGCCGAGTTGATTACATTAAGGAGATCACAGACGAGATAAAGAATGAAAATCAGCTTTTAAAAAAGGAAATCTCACAAATCAAGAAACGCGTTAAAATTATTGAGGAAATGTACTCTAAAGAATTAGAATTAAACGCAGAGATAAATAAAGAAATGATTGAATTAGAGAAAAAAGCTGAAACCCTCGATCCTTTCCAATTAGCAAAAGGCCTGTTAAAGGGAACCACCGAAGATTTTGAGAAGTTGTTACAAGAGAGGTAACGTAATTAAATATGACTCTTAATGTTGAATTGTTTAAAAATGTAACTACTCCCGTATCCAAAGTATACATGGATTCGAATTTTATTTTAACTCTGTTCTGGTATATTCAAGACCCCACTAACCGGTTGTATTCATCTTCAAAAAAGTTTTATGAAAAGTTAAGGAAAAATGGTACTCTTATGTGGACAAGTATATTAGGATTAGAGGAGGTTATTTGGATAGTTCTACGAAATAATATTCTTGATGATATGCATCAACAAGGATTAACTGGTAGCATCTCTGATTTAAAGAGAAACCATCCGACTGAATATATTAATACATTTAAAAAACTCAAACCATTAATTCAACATACTTTTAGGACATTCGCTGCTTTTGGAATTCAGTTGCATATACCAACTCCATTTAAAATAAATGGTCGTAACAAAGCCGAACGTATAGCTAAATATGCGTGTTTGCTTATGGATAGTTATGAGATAGAAGCAGCTGATGCTTTTCATATTGCTTTTGCCAGATGCGAGGGGACCAAATTCATTGTAAGTAACGATACAGGTTTCCAAGATGTAGCTACTATTTCAGTTTATTCTTACTACCAAAAGTCCTAACATATTTATAAAGATTTCAGCATCATCTAAAAGCTGTTTCAGTAAGAATAGTTTTGATAACTTTTTACTTTATATAGGTATAACCTTAATTTCAAAACTTTTCTCAAATATCATAAAAAATAAAGGGACAAAACTTAAAATTCTGTCCCTTTTTCTCAATTATCTTTTTCCCCTGCAATCAACTACAAACTCTTATCTCTCTTATATCTCCTCCTTTTCTACACCCCCTCTCTATTTTCTCAATTATCTCAATAACTTATATTTGAATCCTCTTTGGAAGAAATTGGAAGACATCCTATAAAGATCAGGATGTTGGATATCAATTACTTTCATATTTAAAGGCTTCTAAACTTCATACTGGATTATTAGTTATCCGTTAGCTAACGGATTGGTAATAAAAGTTGTCAGGTAAAGAGATTTGTAAATTAATCTGAGTAATTTTTTCCTAACTAAAGGTGTTGTGTAGTTAATATCTGGGTAATCAGGTATAATGAACATTATACCAGGGGATTATATTGATAAACAGCCAAGCAGCTTAGATTATTTCCATATTCTTTATTTGCTCAAGCACCTCTGAAACTGGAATGTCGAGGCAGACCCGTCTCTTACATCTCGGTATTCTGTACCTATAACAAGGGCTACAAGGAAGTTTTTTCCTTATTATCCTAACATTGCCAATTGGTCTGTTCTTCACAGGGTCTGTGGGACCAAAGATTGCTACAACAGGAACGCCTACAGCAGATGCAATATGCATAAGGCCAGTATCACCTGTGAGAAAAAGTGAAAATTTGCTAATAAGGTCTATAGATTTGAGTATATCTTTTCCTATATACTTGTAAACATCCCTATCTTCAGCTATTTCATCTATTAGTTGCCTGTCTTCTTCTCCCCCGACCAGAGTGATTGATATACCTATTAAGGAATCAATCAATTCACCATATCTTCTCTTGCCCCATGATTTAAAATCACCACCAGGATGGATGCCCAGTATCTTTCCTTTTACCCCCCTCTTCTGAAGGAATTTTTCTCCAAATCCATTATGTCTATATAAACCATATTTACTTGATACCTTAAGTGAGAATATCCGTTCGACAGTCTGTGAGTCCGCCTCCGTTTCGCTAATTCTCTGTGCAGGCTGGATTATATTGAAGAATATCCCCCTCTTTCCTCTATCATATCCGATACGATACTTGGCTCCTGATAGATATGAGATAAGGGATGTAAGAAAGGTGGGAGATGAGAAGTTTGTTAAAGTAACATCTGGATGTTCTCGATATAAACACCGTATTGTATCTAATAATCCAAAAGGTAAATTTAAAACTGGCATTAACACAACCTTAGTGGGGTATAGCAGCTTTCCAGAATCTGGATGCATTGCATACACCAATAAACTACTCTTATATTTATCCTGCAGTGCTCCTATTGCAGGAATAGCCATAACTGCATTTCCTATACCTCCCCAAAGTATATAAACAACCTTTCCTATAGAAGATGGAGTATCTTTCAACCCTCTAAAAGGATATAATAAAAACCCGATAATGGAAATTATCAGGCGGATAAAAAGACGGAATAGTAAAATCAAGATAGTAACTCCATACATTAATTACAGAATGATGAATCAAAACATTACAATTCCGATTACAATCAGGACATGATAATTTTATCATATAGTGTCATTGCGAGCGACTAACGGGAGTATGGCAATCTCATACCCGACTGTTGTCATTGCGAGTGACTAACGGGAGCGTGGCAATCTCATACCCGACTGTTGTCATTGCGAGTGACTAACGGGAGTGTGGCAATCTCATTTTTATTCTTTATCCCTCCGTAATGCGATTGCTTCGTCGTCCGTCAACCGACGGACTCCTCGCAATGACAATTTTTAGTGTTTGTCATCGCGAGTCCCGTCCTCTAAACATGAGGCACAAAATAAAAGTATATCCTAATAAAGTACATAGAGGGCAGGATGAAGCAATCTTATCCCTGGTATCACAGTAGGAGGGACTTCTCTACCTGTCGGTAGACAGGCCAGTCCAGATATTATGGAGTGCCTACCAGCGGTAGGCAGGCAATGACTGTGCTCATCCCCTGTAGAGGAATACTCTACGGGGTCATTGCATACCCCGCCTTGACGGTGTACTCCAAACCGATATGAGAACTTAAGACTTATCTTTCTCTTTATACCCACATTTCGGGCATACAAGAACTTTATTCCTTTTCTCCATTACACTACAACCACACTCAGGACAGGTCTTCTGGAAAGGTGGGTTCCATATGGAAAATTTACATTTGGGGTAATTTTTACAGCCATAGAATGTTCTACCTCTCTTTGTCTTTCTCTCAATTATTTCGTTCCCACACTCAGGACAATTAATACCGGTTCCAAGAGGTTTTGTAAACTTACATTCGGGATATCCACTGCAGGCAATAAACCTGCCAAAGCGGGAATCTTTTATTACAAGCTCCTTGCCGCACTCAGGACATTTCTCTCCTATCTTTTTTTCCTGTTCCTTCTTAAGAGGTCTTGTGTTTTTACATTGCGGATATCCTGAACAAGCGAGGAATCTACCAAACCTTCCAATCTTTACAACCATCTGCTTCCCACATTTATCACAAACCTCATCAGTAACCTCTTCAAGAGATTCTCTCGTCTTTATGGTATCAAATTTAGCGATACTTTTAGAAAACTTTACATTGAAGTTAAAAAGAAGTTCTGTTTTCCCCATATCCTTTGCCTCTACTCGATCAAGCTGCTCCTCCATACTCTGAGTGAATTTTACATTAAATAGTTCCTGGAAATTTTTTATAAGAACGCTGTTTACCATAATACCGAGCTCTGTGGGTATAAGTTTACCCTTATCCTTTATCGCATATTCCCTATGTAATAATGTCCATATTATAGGTGCATAGGTTGATGGTCTTCCTATCCCCTTGGTCTCAAGCTCCTTAACCATACTACCCTCAGTGTATCTGGGTTTTGATTTCGTGAATTCTTGTTGCATATCAGGCTTTTTAACTAAAGATAATTCCTCTCCCTTCTTCAGTTCAGGTATTATCTCACATTCTTTCTCCTTAATTCCTACTACAAGAAGAAAACCTGGAAAATCCAGTATCTCTGAGGTTGCCTCAAATTCATACTGCCCTGATTCTATAATCGCCTTCCTCGTATTGTATCTTGCCGGAGCAGACTGAGAAGCAAGAAATCTCTTCCATATAATATTGTAGATTTTATATTGATCACCTGTCAGATAACGTCTGATCTTTGATGGAACCATTTTCAAAGATGTAGGTCTTATCGCCTCATGTGCTCCCTGTGCACCCTTTTTTTCTTTATATATATTTGGCTTTGTTGGTATATATTCTTTACCATACATGTCTTTTATAAATTCCCTTGCTTCTTTAACCTTATCCTTTGCAATTCTCACAGAATCTGTCCTCATATATGTTATCAAACCAACAGCCTTGCCTTCAACCTCTATACCCTCAAATAACTGCTGTGCTATCTTCATTGTTCTGGATGCACTCATATTAAGATTTGCTGACGCCTCCTGCTGAATGGTGCTCGTAATGTATGGAGGTTTAGGTCTGAGCAGTTTTATACCACTCTCGAAACTACTTACGATGAAATTATGTCTGGTTATTTCATTTACAATTTTTGTTGCCTCTTGTTTCGTTTTGGGTTTAACCTTGACCAATTTAGCATTAAATTCCTCTTTTATTTCCTTTTTTCTCAGTCTTACTATTATATTCCAATACTCTTGAGGAACAAAATTCCTTATTTCCTCCTCTCTTTCACAAATAATCCTCAGAGCAACTGACTGCACTCTGCCTGCTGAGAGGGACCTTTTTTTAAATACCCTCCAGAGAAGGGGTGAGATTTTATAACCAACAAGCCTGTCAAGTATTCTCCTTGCTATTTGTGCATCCACCTTCGACATATCTATCTTTCCGGGATTTCTAAGTGCTTCTATCACTTTCTTTTCTGTAATCTCATAAAAGAGAACCCTTTCCACCTCATTGTCTATAACATTCTGGATATGATATGCGATCGCCTCACCTTCTCTATCAGGGTCAGTAGCAAGTATTACCCTTCCACTCTTACCGGATGCCTTTTTGAGTGAATCTATTATTTTCTCTTTCCCCTTTATCGGAACATACTCAGGATAAAAGTTTTTCTTGATATCAACACCAAGTTTATTTGCAGGAAGATCCATTATATGACCCTTGGTTGATATTAACTTATACCTATCTTTAAGGTATCGTTCAATAGTGCGTGCCTTTGTAGGTGATTCCACTATGATTAAATATTTTGCCATACCTTAACAATTTATGATTTTCGATTGATTTATCCCGTTGAGTGCGAATGCTACTCCATCGGGAAGATTGACGATTGTTCTATCACCTGTCACCTATCACCTGTTACCTTCATCATTCAACATTTAACATTAAACATTTAACATTTAACATCTCACATTCAACATCTCACATTTCACATTCATCATCTCTTCTATCGCCCCGCCAAAGGCGGGGCTCCTACCTTTTAATTTACTATTTTCGATTGTCGATTCCTGTCTACCGACAGGTAGATACGATTGTATTCCAATATCATTTAACCTAATCAACCAATTAACTTTTCAACTAATCAACTCTTATCTCATTTCACACTCAACATTTAACATTTAACATTCTCTTACCAAACGAGACTCCCCTTGCCATAATGTCCAGCGTTTTCTATACAGTTTGATACAAATCTTTTGGCCTTCTCTATGGATGATAAAAGGTTATTACCTAATGCAAGATATGAGGCTATTCCAGATGCATAGCAACATCCTGCGCCGTGTACCTGCACATCTAATCTTTCACCAGAGAAGTGTCTTACTCTTTCACCATCAAATAGGACATCAACAGCCTTTTTCTCAACAAGGTGTCCACCCTTTATCAAAACAGGTTTTTTACAGAATCTAAATATTTTCTTCGCTGCCTTTTCAGCGTCCTCAATCCCATCTATCTCTATACCTGATAACAATGAAGCCTCCATCCTATTTGGTGTAGAAATGGTAGCGATGGGAAAAAGACTCTCAAGCATTTCAGAGACAGCACCATTCTCAAGAAGAGAGTAACCTGTTCCTGAGACCATAACTGGGTCGACAACGATATAATCTGGTTTATGAAATTTTAATCTCTCCACTACTGTAAGAATTATAGATTTATCATAGAGCATACCCGTCTTTACTGCCGAGACTTTCATGTCATCAAACACTGTATCAATCTGTTCTTTTATGAAAGATATCGGAATAGGAAGGATATTTCTTATACCCATGGTATTCTGTGCAGTAAGGGCAGTCAGGCAGGATGCACCATAAACACCAATTGATTCAAAAGTCTTTATATCTCTTTGGACGCCAGCCCCTCCAGAAGAATCAGAACCACCGATGGTCAAGACCACAGAATGCATAAAAGGGAATGAAGTATATAACAAAATATGGGTTAACCACAGATTAACACAGAACTTCACTGAAAATCAAAAAGCAAGTATCAAAAATCAAAATGACATATTAAAATGCAAAAATACAATATACCCTTTAACCCCTCTTTTTAATTTTTGATTTGTAATTTTGATATTTACATTTTGATATTTAATATAAAAATATTATCTTCTCGTGGTTTATTAACGCACAACCTGTGTTTATTTAAGCCCTATTTTCAACCGAGGGTCATTTCAGTGTTATCGTAATATGGTGTGAATTACCGAGGTCGTATTCAAATGGAAGATATGTATAATCGAATGTATAGTTGCTATAATTAATTCCAAAGCCAAATGAGGCATCTTTTGAATCAAATCCAAACCTTTTACCCATTCTAAGAGTTATATATGAATTTAGTGAATACTCCACACCAAAGCTTGATGTAAGAACCTCATCAAGTGCCTTTCTAAAAGAAGTCGAAAACCCGAATTTCTTAATCTCATAACCACTGCTGAAGTTGAATGTTAGAGGAAGTCTTATAGGAGTCGAACCATCTATATTATAACTTGGTCGAGGTCCTATATTTGTAGCAACAAAGGAAACATAAAGGTTATTAATAGGAACGTAATTAAACCCTAAGTCCACTGCATATCCCTTAAGGCTGTAAACATAACATCTCTCGTAAATATATTTATATGTTCCCCCAAGCCAAACCTCACCCATCTTTCTTGCATAAGATAAATAAGAGACCAGACTAAAAGGAGAATAGTCTCCATATAAAGCCTGTCTCGAATCTCTTAACTCGATATCGCCTGCTGAGAAATAAATAGAACCAACACCAAAGCCATGTTTACCATCACCCCATACTACTCCTGCAAACTCATATCTTGTACCTATAACCTGTGATGTATGAGAGAACGTAGCGCTAAGACCTGATACCAGTGGAATCTGAGAAGGATTCCAGAAGAGCAAAGTGGCGTCCCTTGATAGAATACCACCTCCAAGTGCAAGGTTTCTGGCACCCACTTCAAGTTTCAGTAATGGTAAACCTACGCCGTCACTCTTCGATTCAAAAAATTCCTTTATGTCATTTATAATACCTGCCTGACTCACACCACAAAAGAGAATAACAATAACCGCTAATAATCTTAAATAACGCATATATACCCCTTAAATAAAATGTTTAATTAACTTCTCAATCACAACATCTGTGGTAATGTTCTCTGCCTCTGCAGCAAAGTTCAATATGAGTCTATGCCGTAATACTGGTTTTAATACGGAATTAACATCCGACATTGATGGCGTGGTTCTTCCGTCCAGTAGTGCCTTTGCCTTTGCTCCCAATACAACATATTGAGATGCCCTTGGAGAGGCTCCCCATGTAACCCACTCTTTTATAAACTTTGGTTTTTCCGAATTATCAGAGGGTCTTGTAAGGCCAATTAATTTTACAACATCACTCACCAGACTATTAGATACCGGAACTCTACGAACAAGATTTTGTAGCTCGAGTATCTCATTCCTACCAATAACTGAATTAATCTCATTCACGTAAGCACTGGTTGTTGTCTCAACAATCCTAACCTCTTCATCTGGTTCTGGATAATCTATCACTACCTCGAACATAAATCTATCGAGCTGTGCCTCAGGAAGTGGATATGTTCCTTCTTGCTCAATCGGGTTTCTGGTCGCAAGAACAAAGAACGGTTGCTCAAGCTGAAACGTATGTCCTCCTGCGGTAACTTTGAACTCCTGCATTGCCTGCAGAAGAGCTGCCTGGGTCTTCGGAGGTGTTCTGTTGATTTCATCAGCCAGGATCATATTAGCAAATATAGGACCCTTCAAAAATCTGAATTCTCTTTTTCCAGTTTTCCTCTCCTCCTCCAGTATCTCTGTCCCTGTTATATCCGAGGGCATAAGATCTGGAGTAAATTGTATCCTCTGAAAAGAAAGAGAAAGTGTTCTTGAAAGCGTATTTATTATAAGAGTTTTAGCAAGTCCTGGTACACCAAGAAGGAGTGAATGCCCTCCTGCAAGAAGTGAGATAAGTATCTGCTCTATCACCTTATCCTGTCCTATGATTACTTTATGCAGTTCTTTCAGGATTTTTTCCTTTGCAGTTTTCAGCTTTTCTATACTCTCTATATCACCCATTTATTCCCCACAATACTTTAAAAATAATATATTCTGATTTCTCAAAATATCCTTTTCTTTTAAAATCTCTTTCCTGCCTACCGGCAGGCAGGCAATCCCTGTATAAACAATATCTTTTCTTTTCGAAAAAACATTATATACCAATTTTCAGGAAATGTCAAGGAAAAAGTATTAGGGGAAAATCTATTACCTTTCTCTATATCCTTTTTGGTCTCATTTTTTTCTTGACTTTTTGGAAATTTTATGTTAAACTAATATGCAAAAAAATCGAATATCATTATAAATTTTAAATGAATAAACACTCACAGATATCCTTTAAAAAATAGGAGCACCTGAGTGGATTTTTAGTTATTTTAGTAATAAAATCTTCAGATAAAGAAATATACATCTTAATCTGAGTAATCAGGTATAATGAATATTATACCAGGAGGTTTTTATGCCAAGAAGAAAGAGACCTGAGAAAAGAAACATACCACCCGAATGCAAGTATAATAGTGTTCTGGCACATAAATTTATTAACTGTCTTATGAATGATGGCAAAAAAAGTATTGCTCAACGTATATTTTATAATACACTTGACATAATTGAGAAGAAAGCAAACAAACCAGGAATCGATATATTCAACCAGGCACTTGAAAACGTCAAACCCATGGTCGAGGTTAAACCAAGAAGGGTCGGTGGTGCTACATATCAGGTTCCAATGGAGGTTAGAAAGGGAAGACAAATGTCGCTCGCTATAAGATGGATTCTTGATGCTGCAACATCAACTTCTGGCAAACCCATGCGTGAGAGATTAGCAGATGAACTCATAGCTGCTTCAAAAAGAGAAGGAAATGCAATAAAGAAAAAAGATGACACACATCGTATGGCAGAAGCAAACCGTGTCTTTGCACAATTTAAGTGGTAATTTGGAATAAATTAATGCTCTTTTAAATGAAGTATCTCTGGTGATTAAATATGGTTCCAGTAATTGAGGCATGTTCATTGTATAAGAGATTTAAAGAGGACTCGGGAGAACTTGAAGTACTAAAAGACGTCTCCCTATCTGTAGAGAAGGGAGAAATCGTTGTAATTGTCGGTCCGTCGGGTTCTGGCAAATCAACTCTTTTATACATTCTTGGAGGACTCCTGCGACCATCGAGTGGCAATGTCTTGCTTGAGGGTGGAAGTCTATTTAGGTACAAAGAAATAGAACTTGCGACTATCAGGAACAAAAAAATTGGTTTTATATTTCAGTTTCATCACCTTTTACCTGAGTTTACTGTACTTGAGAATGTAGCAATGCCTCTTTGGATAGATGGAAAGAACAACATAGAGAAGGCTAAAGAGATTCTTGAATTGACATCAGTTGAGCATAAGAAGAATTACTTACCCTCGAGACTCTCAGGGGGAGAAAGGCAGCGCGTCGCAGTAGCGAGGGCACTGGCTAATGACCCTTCTGTTGTCCTTGCAGATGAACCCTCTGGCAATCTGGATCGAGAGTTATCATTGTCTCTTCATAATCTAATTAGGAAGATCGCTTTAGAGACTAAAAGAACATTTGTTATAGTTACTCATAAAGATTCTATGAGGGCTATTGCAGACCGAATATTTACATTAACAAACGGTAAGCTTATTAGGCAATGAAAGGTCAGTACAGACTTATCTACTGTTAGAAACTTTCAAGATAAGGAAGTAAAACATGAGGAAACCTCTGATTGCAGGAAACTGGAAGATGAACATGGGAGGGAGTGATTCGAAAGAACTCTCCCGAAGTATCAGAAATGCTCTGGACGATTACACTGATATTGATATTTTGTTGTGTCCTCCCTATACTGCCATTACTCATGTTTATGAAATAATAAAAAATACTTCAATAATACTTGGAGCACAAAATTGTTTTTATGAGTCGAAAGGTGCCTTTACCGGAGAGATATCTCCTCTCTTTCTCCTCGATATTGGTTGTAAGTATGTAATATTGGGACATTCTGAAAGAAGATATTATTTTGGGGAAACAGCGGATTTGATAGGTAAAAAGATGATATGTTCATTAGATTCTGGTCTTAATATTATTCTATGTGTAGGTGAAAAACTTGAGGAAAGGGAGAATGGAGAGGCATTTGAAATTGTAAAATCACAATTGGAAGGGAGTTTTAGAAACTTACCAGAAGATTATCTTAAAAAAATTACAGTTGCTTATGAGCCTGTATGGGCTATTGGTACAGGTAAAACCTGTGAGCCGAATATGGCTGAAGAGATGCACCATTTTATAAGAAGTTGGTTCAAGGTAAAATTCGGTGATATTATAAGCAATAATCTGAGAATACTTTATGGTGGAAGTATCAAGCCAGAGAACATCTCATCACTTATAGTAAAAGAAGACATTGATGGGGGGCTCATAGGAGGAGCAAGCTTAAATGTAGATTCTTTCATCCAGATAATTAAAAATACTATTAAAGCAGTACATTAATTAATTGATTTAGATTGACTTTATTGACGGGGGTTATATGCGTGCTTTGTTACTTTCTATTCATACTATATGTAGTGTCTTTCTATTAGTTGTAGTACTTCTACAACCATCCAAGAGTGGCGGACTCTCAGGTATGTTTGGAGGAGGAGGAACATCATTCTTTGGGGGAAGGGGAGCAGCACCATTCCTCACAAAGATAACTGTTGTTCTTGCCACTATATTCATAGTAACATCAGTTATTCTTACATCAATATCGAGTATCACAGC
>JAGMCL010000093.1 GCA_023129165.1 Caldifarciminota bacterium
GCATTAGGTGGTATTCTTGCAAGTGTATTTCAAAAAGGGAAGATGGATGTAAAGGGATTCCTTAATATGATGTTATCGATCGGAACAAGTTTCATACCAGGTGGTGGATTTCTGAAAGGGTTCTTAGGTGCATTGAGATTTGGTGAAGGTGGGTCATTTATTCCAAGAGCAGCACAGGGTTTAGTAACCGCACCGAGTATGAGTCCGGGCGGTGCTATTATTAATGACAATCCGAAAACTGTTCCCGAAACAGTCTTGACTTCACAGGAATTACAACAGTTGATTTATGGAATTTCGCATCCCCATATAACAATTCATAATGCTAATCCTGAAACTTATGCTGAAGCACTTATTAACATACCTGAATCTATCAAGTATAAATTAGCAAGGTTTATGAGTGATGAAATATTAAACAAAACAGAGGCACTTAACGAATGAAAACCATATCACCCTGTATTGTAAGTGCAAGACAAGAACAAATTGTCGAAGATATTAGACGAAAAGTGGAACTGTTTTCACTTGGTCAATACAATGAAATTCCCACTTGGACTGACATGGGGCAACTTCTTGGGACTGAACAAAGAGTAGTGTCGTTATTACGTTTCGACGGTAATATCTATGGAGGCACATACGGGTCGGGATTGGTACTTCGTTACAATGCCATTGATGATTGGACACAGATAGGGGCTCTGGGGATTAGCGCGGATTATGTTGATGACCTAAAGGAATTTGAAAATAAAATGTATGCTGCTACAACTGTTGGAGGTAAGGTATTTCGCAGGGATGCAGATAACGATTGGGCTGATATGGGACAGTTGGGAAACGGGTCGGCAGTCTTTTGTCTTTTGAAGTTTGATGGAAATTTCTATGGCGGGACAAATGTTTCGGGTGGTGTTGACAATAGCAATGTATGGAGAATGGATGGAGTTGCAAATTGGGCAGGTATGGGAAAACTCGGAAGTTCCATTACAGCAAGATGTCTCAATGAGTTTAATGGCGGTATGTATGTTGGAACAGGAATGCAAGGAAAGGTTTATCTTTTCATTAGTCCGGGAAACTGGACTGACTATGGACAGTTGGGAACAAACAATGAAATCTATACATTAGAAACTCACGAGGGGAGTCAATATGGAGCTGGTTATGGAGACGGACACGTCTATAGAATGGACGGAATCGGAAGTTGGACGAGCATAGGTCAACCTGTTCCTGCATTAAAAATAATCTATAAATTAAAATCTTATTTTGGCACGTTGTATGCCTTTACTGACAATTCTAATGCTTACAGATGGGAAGGTGGAACTGAATGGACTGCAATAGGGCAACCGAACTCAGCAACAAAACTTTATTCAGCAGAATCTTTTGATGATGTTCTGTTTTGCGGAACGGGTGAAGGCGGACATGTGTTTTCATTTTTAGTTGAAGGGATTGAATTAACAACTATAAGACAAGGTGGTATAGGAAGGATAACACAAAGAGTCGAACGAAACTTGAATCAGTTTCAACCTGCTGATATATCTGCAATTTGTAAAGAACCAGTATCACCTTTATTTTTCAAGAATGACCAGACAGGTTATTTTGATAAGGAAAACTTAAATGATGGATATAGAGTCAAGGTATCTTCTGGCATAGAGGGGTGTGAACAATGGATTACAAAATTTGATGGTAAACTCAATACTAATAGTGTTAAAAGACCAATCAGGGAAAGGATCAATTTTACTGCTAAAGGTTGGCTTGATAATCTAAAAACTTATAATGCTGAATTAATAGCAGATACATACGAACCAGCTTTCAAGAATATTACAGGACTTCATTTTGCAAGTTGTGGCGATGGATCAAAAGTGGGTGCTCAATATATGGATTATGGGATTGAAACCAATGGTGATAAATGGGTAAGTCTATCGGGTGGTGAAAAGGTTGTCCTTGAAACAGCAGGAACGACATACGAAGTATTTGATAAGGTTGAAGAAACAAGTATCAACGTTTATGTTTCTCTCAGTCTTAATGATTTACCATTAAATGCACAACAAGATAGTTTCACAATAAAAGAAGTGGGTGGAACTCTAATTGCCTGTGGATGGTGGAACAATATTAGTCTTGAAGATTTAGTTGGGAAAGTATTTACTGAATGCGGTATTACAGAACAGGATATACAGGTAGAAGATATAGAAATCAACCACGAAAAGAATTTTATAACATTGCCTAAATTACAGTTTGCAGATTCAATACAAGCACCTCAGATAACTGCTATTAGAGTAGTTGATATTAACGATACTGACAAAGAAGTTACAATGCTTATCGGGATAAGAATAAAGATAGATACAACAGGGACACCTGCTAATGATTGGAGAAAATATATTTACAGGATAATTATTAATTGGGAAACACAAGAGATTGTTTCCACTACAACAATTATTAGTTCAGGTTTTCATAGAGTCTTGAAAATCTTTAAGTTTGGCGGTGAATGGTGGACTTTGTATGGTTTGCCCAGTTCATATGATTGGGAGACAAAGGTAAACTATCCAGACCAGTATTATGCAACATGGCTAAATAAATTCAACAGTAATCTTGATGGTATTGATTATAGCTATCAATTCCCATCTCAACCTCAAGGAACTTGGGATGTTTTTCTTGGAAACAGTTTTGATACATTAAGTCCATCATCAAATGACTGTTATCATATGAGAAATCAAAAGACGTCAGACCCTGATGAAGACTACCAATTGACTCTATATAAGGTAACCTGGAATGGGAGTGTTTTAACTCCGAATCTTGTGAAAATATTAGAACGTGAAGACAATGACAATACTCATGTTGTTGGACAATGCAAAGGGACTTTGATACCAGAAAGCACAGATAACTTTTATTACTTCGGGATTCGAGATGTAGCCTCACAGTCAAATTTAGAAATAAGGAAATATGCTTTAACAGGCGATACATTTACAACTGTTAAATCCGTTACTACGGGAAGCGGAACATCGGGGAATTTTAATGACTTCACAAGGAATGTCGGTGCAGGTATTAGTCTCTGTGGTAAACAGGGATATTATAACCTACAGAAAACAGCCTCAGTAGTAGAATCATATTGGATAGGTTACTTCGGTGGATTGACAGAAGAAGTAAACCCTGAAGAAATCAAGAATATTATATTTAGCAATCCAGATGTAGACTTTGATCATTACTTCATTTACTGGTTTCTAAATAATTTAGATAGCAAGTATTACATAAAACGGACAGCGGTAATTCTGGGAAATGAATACAAAGAAGACCAGAAGTTAGACCCAAAGTATGCAATAAGTGATGTTGCTCCCTGCGTATTCTACGAAGATGGTGATGATGGGAAATGCTGGTTTGTAGGTGCGGTATCTGAAGGGGACAATAGTGTAGTGCCTTTTCTCTATGCACCATTACGAAGTTCATATATCCAGGTTGCGGACTTCACTGGCATGAATTGCAAAGATGCTTTAAGTAAACTTGCGGAAGGGTTTGTTTGTAATTTTGATATACCTGAAATGACAAAAGGTCGATTCTATTTTAGAGGAAAAACAGGTGGTGAAATGACACTTGATAGTGACCAATGTATTAAACAACCCAAAATAGAATACTGGGGTAATCAATGTGATGGTGTTATTGTTGAGAATAGTAAAAAAGACATACGATATAGATATAAAAATACTGATTTTGGTGATAGAATTATCAAGATTGACAATGTATTTATAACATCAAACGGAATGGCAAAATGGGTTGCAGAATGGATACATGATTTTTTTGGACAAAGAAGATTACTCATTTCAGTTGATGTTAAATTTTTGATTGAGATAGAACTGTTAGATAAGATTACTATAAAATTAAGAAATGCAGACGGGACTTTGTTTAGAGAAATCGAAACAATAGTTATGGAGACTTCTTTTGAACCTTCACCTGAAAAAGAAACTACACATAGAGTTAGTTTGAAACTATTGCAATTAACAGGTGATACATTACATATACCTCAGCTAATAGAACTGGATGAAACAAGTGAAATGTTTGTAACGGTATAGGAGAAAATATGCTTGGTGGAACAGGATATACAAGAATTGAATTAAGGAATAGTGCAGGTGATTCTATAATTGATTATATGGAGTTCACTAATAGAGAACAAACAAATATCAGAGTTGGATTTCCACCTGAATTAGATTGTCCAGATGAAGTATACGATAACGGTGATGTTCAAAGATTTCAAACAGGGAATAAACCCAAGATAGTCTTTGGATATAATGCAGATGATTTTGTTACACTAACAAGTGATCTCGGAAGGACAGTTGCAGAATTTGTTGTTGATATTTATAATCACAGAGGGGTTATCAGAATCAAACCGCATATGGATAATGCTCAAACTTATGATATGATGACGGACAATGTATTTGACCCTAATTATGCTTATGGAAGATGGGCTGGTTGGATTGACCAGATATTCTTTAAGGCAAGCAAAAGAATATCAGATATACCTATAGCACCATAGGAGGATAAATGGCAAAAACTAAAAAAACAATTACGAAAATTATAGGATGCAGAGACCAAAACGGAGTGGTGCAGAAAGGCGAAACTCTAATTGCATATCCAAGAGATACAACTTCAAATGGAACTTCACCTGAAAATCTTAATAATGGTAAGTATAAATTTGTCTTTGATTATGCTGTAGATGGTGTTGGTATTCTTGCATTAGAGTATGATTTCTATATAGGTGGTGTTATAGATTTACCGGCAGTTCCACTTGGACATGGTTGGATATGGCATCCCATTTTGACGGTTGGTGCGGGAGAATCACCCAAAACTGTAACCTTTGCATCTCTGACGGATGAGTTTACAAATGCTTTACCAACTACAATCCCATTTCCTAAAATTACAATAATGCACTCAAGGGAAGATTTGGGATTTTTCATAACGGGGATCACGACAACTCAGTTTGTGATAACTGCAAAAAGTGTAGGCGGTGCAACCTTGCCAACGGATATTGCACTCAAAATTCAAGTAGGAGAGGCATAATGAAAAAATTATTAATGATGTTAGGATTTCTAATACTACTATTTACATCCCTATCCGCAACGAATATCTTTGACGGTAAGATTATTTTCACATCTCACGATACAGCGAAGGATAGTCTCGGTTACATCTGCATAATGAAAGCAGGCGGTGTTGTTGATACCGTTGCAGAGATAGATACACTTGGAAATATAACACTATTGGGATATACCCAGATTGACAGTTTGCAAATAGGGGATGAAGAAAAGATAACTAAACTCGACTTCGGCTCTAATGTTTTCGGTGATGCAAAAACAGCAGATACCGTTCTCATTTCAGGAGCAACTGCAAGTGATTTATATCTGATAACCGCTAAAGATTCAATACCTGCGGGTTATTGGACAACTATCTCGAAGGTTGATACGTTAATAATTAATTCAAGTGCAGCGGAAAATGATACACCATTTATATGGTGGAGATTCAAGTAAAGGAGGATTTATGAAAAGATTATTTCTAATTTTGGGAATCTGTTTTGTCCTGACAATCTCTGCATTAGCAATTCCACAAGCAGGGAAAAGGAGAATACGAATACTGCAAAGAATCGATAATAAAAGTAGGGTAGCACAGGAATTGATATTCACATACTTCAAGGGTTATCTTGAAATTGACGGTATTCATATTATTTTAACACAGGCACAAAAGGACAGTCTAAAAGTGGAATACAATAGGGTTATCCATTACTTACGGGATAGCATTCCTTATGATAGCCTGTTTGTAGCAGAATAGGAGGCTATATGAAAAAACTATTTCTCATAGTATTTGCACTACTAATATTTAGTGTTTGTTTCGCACCACCGATACCATTGAACGTAGTCCGCAGGTTTGAATTGACTAACTGGGACTGGACTACAAAAGGTTTCTGGG
>JAGMCL010000094.1 GCA_023129165.1 Caldifarciminota bacterium
TCTGAAAAAGGCGTTTTTTTTATATGAGGTTATGGAAAGGTATAACGAGGCAATGGACATTTATGAAAGACTTAGTATATATTATCCAGATTCTCCTATACTGCCAGTAATAAAAGAAAGGATAGAACATATATCGCAGTAGTTTATCTATGTCCAATTTCTTAGAAATTTAATTTATGAAAAATGACCTGGTTATACTTGAAACCTACTTTAACGAGACTGACGCAGAACTCGCCTTTTCTCTTCTTAAATCCAGCGGAATAGAGGTCTTCATAAGGAGAGACGATTTTGGAGGATTAGGTCCACACCTTACCTTTGCAAGGGGGATAAAATTGCTCGTGAGGAATGAAGACGAGGAAGAGGCAAGGCAACTGCTTTCTGTATTTAACAATTCGAATACTTAACCGAGTTTATTTATAATTTATTTTTTACTCTGTGGTCTTCGGTCTGCTGTCTTTGGTCTAATTTTTTAATATGTTATTTCAAGAAATCATAATGAGTCTTGAAAAATTCTGGGACAAGCAAGGATGTTTTATAGGTGTTCCATATCCCGGTGATGTTGGTGCAGGCACCTTCAATCCTCTCACAATATTTTATGTATTTGGAAAACAACCCTTTAAAGTAGCACATATTGAGACATCCAAAAGACCAAAGGATGGAAGATATGGTGATAATCCCAACCGCTTACAGTCATTTTTTCAATATCAGGTAATAATCAAACCAGCTCCCTCTAACATACAAGAACTCTATATCTCATCCCTTATGAATCTTGGTATTGATGTAAAGTTCCATGACATAAGGTTTGTTGAAGATGATTGGGAACAAGAAACTCTTGGAGCATATGGACTTGGATGGGAAGTATGGTTAGATGGGATGGAAATAACACAGTTTACCTATTTTCAAAAGATGACGGGGGTTGAACTTGAGATTATTCCAGTAGAAATTACCTATGGACTTGAAAGAATCTGTATGTTGCTTCAGGGAAAGGACTCAATATACGATATTGATTGGAGTAGTGATGTTAAGTATGGTGATATTTTTAAGGAAAGAGAATATCAGTTCTCAAAGTTCAACTTTGAGGAAGCAAATGTTGATATTTTTCGTATGGACTTCAACAGGTATGAAAATGAAGCTAAAAGACTTATCGGTTTAAATTTTTATTATCCAGCATACGACTATTGTATTAAGTGTTCACATATATTGAATATTCTTGACACACGAAGAGCACTTTCTCCTGAGGAGAGGAAGAATCTAATATCACGAATAAGAAAATTATGTGAAGAAGTGGGGAAGAGAGTGGTAATCAGTAATCGGTAATCAGTAGGGACAGGGTTTATCCCTGTCCGAAGGGATGTTGAGCTTCATTCTCTGCAACCTTTGCGGTTAAAGATTTCTATGAATAAAAACTTATTACTTGAAATAGGCACAGAAGAAATTCCTGCACCATATCTTGAACCTGCTATTAACAGTTTGACAAGATTACTATCAAACTGTCTCAGGGATAATCTTATACATTTTGGAAACATAAGGAGTTTTTATACCCCAAGAAGACTTTCTGTTTTCATAGAAGAGGTTTCACCAAAGGCAGAAGACATAGTAAATATGATTACCGGTCCGCCAAAAGAGGTATCCTTTATAGATGGAAATCCTGCTCCACCCCTAATAGGATTTGTCAGGGCACATAATATGCAGCCAACTGATGTGAAAGTAATTCAAAAAGGGGGGAAAGAGGTTATTGCTATAGAAAAGATAGAGAAAGGATGTACTACCAGGGAGATTCTCGAAAACATTATTCCATCTATTATCAAGAGTATCGAGTTCCCAAGAAGTATGCGATGGGAATCCACTAGAGTGAGGTTTGCTCGTCCTATAAGGTGGATTGTTTGTCTTTTTGGTAAACATATAGTAAGGTTTAAAATTGCAGGTGTTATTTCGGATAGGATATCAATGGGTCTCAGAGGTGAGAAATGTATAACCATTGATAGACCTTCTAACTACGAGAATATAATGGAATCCAGACGTATAATTCCTGATTCGTCCAAAAGGATGAAAGAAATAGAAAGGCAGATAAAGGTGATTGTGAAGAAAAATAATATTGCATGGCTTATTGATAATGAACTACTTAAAGAGGTTACAAATATGGTTGAATCACCTATTGCCATCATTGGTCAGTTTGACAAGTCATACCTTTCTCTACCACAGGACGTTATTAGAGCTGCGCTCAAAGGACATCAGAGGTATTTCTGGACACAGAAGGCTGGGAAAAAGACCAACTATTTCATCTCAGTTGCAAACAATCCTGATGGTGATAAGGATATAATAAGAAAGGGAAATGAACGGGTGCTTAATGCAAGATTAGAGGACGCAGAGTTTTATCTGCAAGAGGATATGAAACTCCTGTTATTCAAAAGACTCGAAGATTTAAAGAAAATGCTTTACGATATAAAATTGGGAACCCTCTACGATAAAACAAGAAGACTGACTCAACTTTCTTTACTCTGCACCAGTTGGATAAGCGGTGTTGATTCTAAAACCTTGAAAAGAGCAGCACTCCTTTCCAAAACAGATCTAACAACAAATATGATTAAGGACGGGAAGGAATTTACGAAACTTGAAGGTATTATTGGGGCAGAATATGCATCAAGACAGGGAGAGGATAATAAGGTTGTAAATGCAATAAGAGAGCAATATCTTCCTAAATTTCCTGACGATTGTCTGCCACACACAAATGAGGGAATACTACTTTCTCTTGCGGATAAGATAGATTCTCTTGTCGGTGGATATTTAGTCTCAGGTATTCCTTCATCCTCGAAGGACCCAAGAGCTATGAAAAGGAATGCAAATGGTATAGTGAGGATAATTATCGAGAAGTCAATATCTATTCCATTAAATGAAGTTATTAGAAAAGATTTCAAACTTTATAATAGAAAGTACAGCAGTAATATTATTAATTTTATTATTCAAAGGTACAAACAATATATTCTCGATAAAGGAGTTGAAAATGATGTGGTTATGGCTGTTCATGAAACAGATAATATATTAATAATGAAAATGATTGCAGATGCTATTGTGGGTGCAGGTGACATTCAGGAAATCATTTTTGCTGCTAAAAGAATTAATAATATCTTAAAGGGCATAGATGGAATAAAACCTAAAGTAAATGAAGAGTATCTAGTAGAAACTGAGGAGAAAAAGCTATATTTAGAGATTATTAAGACAGAGGTTTTGTTAGATAAAAGTATTAGCAAAAAGAGATTCAGTGATTCAATTACTTTACTACTGGGTTTAACATCCTATATAAATAAATTGTTTGATGCTGTTCTGATTATGTCCCCAGATAAGCATATAAAGGCTAATAGACTATCTCTCTTATATCACACCTCAAGCCTTTTTGAAAGAATAGCAGATTTCAAGAACTTACATTAATTAATTGGTATAAAAGAACAATTGATTTAGTTATAAATAGAGTGCATCACCATGGAATTAATTGATAAACTTTCGGTTAAAAACAGCAGGAAACTTCTTTTGTTGCTACTGGATGGGTTAGGAGGAGTACCGTTTGATGGCAAGACTGAGTTAGAGAAAGCGAGGACACCAAACCTTGACTTACTTGCAGAAAAATCAGTTTTAGGTCTAACTGATCCTGTTGCTTCAGGTATAACTCCTGGTTCTGGACCTGCACATCTTGCTCTATTTGGATATGACCCAATAAAATATGAAATAGGAAGAGGTATTCTCGAGGCACTCGGGGTTGGTTTGGATGTAACATATAAGGATATCGCAGTAAGAGGTAACTTTTCAACTGTGGATGATAAGGGATTGGTTGTTGATAGAAGGGCAGGTAGAATTTCCACGGAAGAAAATAAAAGAATCTGTAGTATTTTACAGAAGAATATTAATAAAATAGAGGATGTAGATGTCATTATTCACCCAGGTAAGGAACATAGATTCGTGGTTTTATTCAGAGGAGATGAACTATATCCTGAAGTATTGGAAACTGACCCTCAAAAGGTGGGTAGTTTACCAATTGAATGCTGGGCAGTAAATAAAAAATCAGAAAAGACTGCAAGGATAGTTCGAGAATTTATTAAGAGTGCTAAGGTACTTCTCAAGACTCCTGCTAATATGGTCTTACTTCGCGGCTTTGCTAAATACCCGACTATGCCCACAATGAAGGAGAGGTTTAAGCTTTCACCAGCCTGTATTGCTACCTATCCAATGTATAAAGGACTCGCAAGACTGGTTGGTATGGATATCTTAGAGTGTGGTCAAACAATCCGTGACGAGCTCGATACTTTGAAAAATAATTGGAATAATTTTGACTTCTTTTATTTACACATAAAGAAGATAGATTCTCTTGGTGAGGATGGAGATTTTGATGGAAAGGTAAGAATTATTGAGGAAGTAGATAGTATAATGCCAGCGGTGCTCTTACTTGAACCTGATGTTATTGTAATTACAGGTGACCATTCTACTCCTGCAATTCTTAAATCACATTCATGGCATCCAAATCCTTTATTGCTTTACTCTGACTTCATTATTTCTGATGCTTTTAAGACGTTCACTGAGAGAAATTGTGCAAGGGGAGGACTTGGACGGTTTCCGTCACTTGATGTTATGTCATTAATGCTTGCAAACGGATTGAAACTAAAGAAATACGGAGCGTGATTTTCTACTACAAACTAATACTTTAAAAAAACTTTAAGGAGCGGCAGTCTTCAGACTGTTATTTATAACGATTATATAGAAATGCGATTGCCACGTCCCGATTGCCATCGGAACTCGCAATGACAGTTCCTAATGTGTCATTGCGAGTCCGTCGTTTGACGGATGAAGCAATCTCATGTAATGTTTTCAAGTCTAAAGCATATGGAGTAATAGTCTTAAGATTGTTAAGGAAACAAGGGGGTATTAAATGGATGTAAGAGATGCTATCAAAAACAGATTTAGTGTACGCTCATATCTGAATAAACCAGTAGAAGATGAAAAACTTGCACTTGTTCTTGATGCTGCAAGATTGGCACCATCTGCACGCAACAAACAAAGTTGGAAATTTATCGTAATTAAAGATAAGATTATAAGACAGAAACTCATAGATGCTGCAGCAGGGCAGCAATTCGTTGCAGAAGCACCAGTTGTTATTGCTGCAGTATCCACAGAACCATCTTACGTCATGAGGTGTGGAATACCGGCATACTCGGTCGATCTTGCAATAGCCGTTGACCATATGACCTTACAGGCTGTAGAACTTGGTCTTGGTACATGCTGGATTGGCGCCTTTTATCAGGACAAAGTAAAAGAGATATTACAGATACCTGATGAATATAAGGTTGTAGCACTTCTTCCACTTGGATATCCCGCAAGGTCACCAGCAGAAAAACTTAGAAAGAGTAAGGATGAGGTTGTTATATACGAAAAATTCAAATGATTTTAACAAATTTTATAATTATATACTATTAGGGTTTATTTTAATGCTTATCAGGATTACAATAGATATACTTTTGCAGTATAGTTTTTTCCTTGACAAAATTATTTTGGTATGGTATAATTAATATTAGGTAGTGTCAAATAGAATATGAAAGAATATGACAAACCACAGAGATCACAGAGGTAATATTAAATATAAAAAATTAAATATTAAAATTATCACCGCCGTTGGCGGGATCCCGCTATGGCGGGACAAATCAACCCCGCAAAAAAATCATAGATTTACAACGGGGTAAAAATTCAAAAATTCTCTGAGCTCTTCTTGCCCCGTTAGATATAGGATTATCTAACAGGGTGAACGTGCTCTGCGGTTTAAAAGGTGTGATAAAAGATTAGTCTTATCCGTGAGATTCCGTATCCTTTCCATACATATCCTGTGGAATGGATCTTGAGATTAATAAGAGGTCATTCACCCCGCCTGTGGCGGGGCAGGGAGGGATAGAGATCTTTCATAAATCTTTAATGAATCAAAATCTCTGTGGCTCCCCTGTTAAATAAAGTACCAGAGATGATTACATATACTTAATTTTGTAAATATTTAACAGGGTGAATCTGTGGTTAGTTTTTTGACAATACCATTAATATTAGGTAGTGTCAAATAGAATATGAAAGAATATGAAACTGAAAATGTAGGGGTTCGATTTATCGAACCTACAAATAAGCCTCCTTCTAAATGGAAAGAAATACGATAGAAACGGGTGGGATACCCGCCCGACGGCAGACGGGAATCCGACCCCTACAAGAATCAGGGTTGGATGAATCCGACCCCTACAAGAATCAGGGGGAGGCAAGTCAAAAATTGATAACTATATAAAAAACAGTGGATTAAGAGAAAATTCATAAAAGTTTTTTGACAATACCATTAATATTATATCAGGAGGTTATATGAAAAGGTTGGGCATAATAGTTATGCTTCTCATATGGTGTAGCTTATTCGCATCGTGGATTCCCTTTAATAAACAAGAACAGGAACAAATAAGTATTGCTCTTATAAGGTCAAATCCACAGGAGATAGTTGTTGATATTAAAGTGCCAGGAATTACATTTGAGTATATAGATACAAAAGAAGGTACTTTTACCAGACTTTCAGGGGGTAATGGTGTAATAGGCGATATTGGCACACCAGAATTACCAGTTATTGCGAAACTATTTGATATTCCCCAGGATGCTCAGGTAAAGATCATGCTCGAGGAAATAGAAACAGAGGAATATTCTCTTTCTGAACTTGGTATCTCATACCCTATATACCCTGTCCAACCACCCATTCCAAAAATTCCAGGAGCGGAAGAAACTATCAAGTTTGAGATGAATGAATCCACTTATCAGAGTGATAGATTCTTTCCTGAAGAAGTTTATTCCTATGCAGATATTGTAGATATCAGAGGGACAAGGGTTATACCAGTTGATTTCACACCAATACAGTATAATCCTGGAAAAAATACAATAAGTGTAACAAAAAGAATGAGGGTCAAATTGATACTTTCTGGTTCAGATATATCCTATACTCAGTGGAGGAAAGAGAGATACTCATCACCATATTTTAATGAGATTTTAAAAAAAGAGATTATTAACTATCAGGACATTAAAATCCTCCCACAGGTACCAATTGGCTATCTTATCATAGTTGATGATGACCTTTTTAATAGTATAGTTCCCTTTGCTGAATGGAAAGAGAAAAAGGGATTCAATGTTACAGTTACAAAGACTTCTGATATCCCAGGAGGAGCATCATCAGCAAATATATCAACCTATATAGAGGATGCCTATAATAACTGGGATATTCCACCAACATTTTGTCTTCTGGTTGGTGATGTTGGAGATGTGCCTGCCAGTCAATATGGAACACAAACAGGTAAGGTAACAGATTTATATTACTTTACAGTGGATGGTTCTGACCATATACCAGATATATACTATGGTAGATTTTCTGCTTCTCTAACCTCTGATATAGATGCCATGGTAGATAAGGTAGTCGAGTATGAACGTAACCTCTGGACTCAAGGAACAGACTGGCTAGGTAAGATGTACTTTATGGCATCCAATGATGGTGGACATCATTTAGAAGTAGAACTTATATGTAATATATGTATTGCACTTGCAAGGTCAAATGGCGTGATATGTGATTCGTTATTTTACTATTATGGAACTGGTACACCTATTACAACGGCAATTAATGATGGCAGAACCATAGCATTATATACAGGTCATGGTGGTACTACTGGTTGGGGGGGGCCCCCATTTTCTCAGGGACAGGTATATGCTCTTACTAATGAAGATAAATATCCCTTTGTTATTGGACATTGTTGTAACAGTGGTAATTTTAATATTGATGAATGTTTTGCAGAAACCTGGACAAGGGTTGCAGATAAGGGTGCAGTGGCATATTTTGGTTCAGCACCATCATCCTGGTGGGTATGGGACGATACTCTTCAATACGGCTGGTTCAGGTCAATGTTTGTAGAGCCCACAACAAATTTTCTTGGTGGATTCACACAGCTTGGACTGCTTAGTGTATGGAATTGGAAACATGCTTCTGACCCTGGTGGAGTAAGATATTACTATGAGGCATATCATGTATTTGGTGATCCATCTATGGATCTCTACACACTTGAACCCACTCTCCTTACCATTGATTATCCTGGCATTTATCCACTTGGTTCAGCAAACTTTGATGTAAATGTTACAGAGGATTCTGCACTGGTTGCACTCTATATGGATGGTTTACTCCGTGGCACTGCATATTCAAGCGGAGGTGTAGCCTCAGTAACCCTTGATCCTGTTCCTACCCAGGAAGGATTTATGCACATTACAATAAGCAAGCACAACTATTCTACACATGAGGATTCTATACCTGCTATCATCCCTGCAGAGGTAACTATAGACCCGGATACGGTTTCTGTAAACACACCAACATGGGTCTATATCACTATTATAGATAATGACCTTCAACCAATGCCTGATGTTGAGGTTACTATAAGTGGTTATGGGATTATGCCTTCATTGGTAGATACCACTAATATCTCTGG
>JAGMCL010000095.1 GCA_023129165.1 Caldifarciminota bacterium
TCGTCTAACTTCGTATTGCAAAACTTGCATAGCTCCATGCCCTCCTCGAACATCTTTAGTGACTCTTCCAGAGGAAGATTCCCTTCTCCCAGTGTCTCTGCTATGCTCTCCAACTTTTTCATCGCTTCCTCGAATGTTATTCCTTTTTCTTCTTCCTCTTCTTTTTCTTCCATGCTACCTCATCCTTTTTGAGTTTCTTTTATCTTTTATTTTCCCTCCTTAAGTGTTGTAAGACCCTGTTCAACATACTTCAAATCAGTGTCAGCCAATTTTCTGGTATTTTTAAATATCTCATTAAAATACTGCTTAATTTCTTTTACATTCAGCGGGTCTGTCCCACTTATACTAACGTCAAATGCGGAACCTCTTATTTTTGGTATTAATTCTTTCTGGATCTCAAGGTTATCAATCAGCTCCTGCTTCAATGATTCCCTCGATTCATAGCTTATTTCATCATTCGATGTGATGGAATATATCAGATTAATCTTCTCTTCTTTTAATTCCGCCATATTTTTAACATCGTTACTGAACCCTATCCTTTGCCCGAGAATTTCACCCCATGTGTAACTTGCCGCCATCATATTGTCCAAAATTTTATTGTATTCTTCCATATCCGTTTTGAAATCTTTAGCTAAATTGATCAGGCTCAAGAATTCTGAGTATGGAATTGGGGATGTAGCGATCATATTAATAAACTCAATGTCTGTTTTTGCAATAAAATCTCCGGTTGCCTTTCCTATTTGTGACTCTTCATACTGGCAGTATATAGCCTCATAAATCCCTTTAGTAATTTTAGCCTCCAAATACAACTTAGCGAGGTTTTCATCCTCAAGATGTTTGATATTGGGTAGTTCTCTATTAAATCTATAAATGAAGCCATCCGGAAAAATAACAAAGACAGTACAAAGGTTGATCTCTTTGCATGCAGCATCGCTTAAATAAAACTTTGTGTAGTACCAGGTGCCTTCTTCACGGTCTACTGTTCCAGTATAATCATTAATAACAAAGGAGACTGTGCCATCTTTTTCTATTTTAAAGGAAGATACATCTCTTCCGAGTTGATTTTCGATAATACTTTCGATTTGCTTTCCTTCTTCTCCAAATATTCCTCTTATCCATAAAAGAAAGGTTTCCCACCAAGATAATGAATATTTGGCTGATGTGATGGCATCTCCATTCTCTTGAACTTCTATTTTCAACTCGTTAACAGAAAAAGCACTTGCTACAGTAATTGTTGAAGAAAGAAGGATAAATAATAAGAAGAGCGTTATTATTTTTGTTTTTCTCATTTTCTCCTCCTCAAAACATAAGCAACCGCTAATAAACCTGCGATTGCGAATCCCACTTCAAATCCTGGTGTTGGTGTTACTTCTTCGCCTGTTGGGACTTCATCAGGAGCTTCTGGTATCTTTGAAACAAATCTGTCATATTTGTCTAATCCTAATTCCCTTGGGGTTTTTCCTATTGCATCCTTCCAAGGTATTGTTTTATCCGGCAAGACCTGAATTTTATCAGGATTTTCTATATATACTAATTCACAGAGATTTCCTAAATTCTTTTCTGGAATATCAAAAGGATTTATAACAACCCCAAAATCAGTCTCAACATATCCATAAGGTATAAATTTATAATGCCCTTTTATATCTGAGAAGTCATCAAAAAAATGAGTGTCTTTATAAGGATAATTATATACAGCAGCCAACTCTTCCGGTAGACCATCTCCATCCGTATCAAGATACACCAAATAAGGTTTGATTAATTTTGTTTCTTCAGAACCCACACTCATCCAGACAGCAAGGTCTGTTGGAGAAATTTTTATTGCACCAACTTTTGTTTTGCCATTGTCTATGTATACTTTCCTCTTTACCATGTCGGTTATTTCATCAGGGATCTTTACTGGTTCATTTAGGGGCTTATCCCGAGCCTTAATATCATCATAACCCATAATGCTTGCAGGATCTGGATTACACCCCATTCCTTCTATAGTATCATCATAATAGTCTTCTGGTACCTCCAAACCCACATTAGATTTAGCACTAGAAATACTTATAGGAGAATACTTTTCTGTGTTATCTAACTCTTTTGCCACATCCTTTTTAGCAAGTTCTGCTGCTTTGTCACCAGACTTTGCTTTTGAGCAGTCGAAATTTGCTGAATTCAACTCAATCAGAACCTGAAAATCCGTTAAATTTTTGCTGGAATTCTCCTTCACGGTCATCTCCTTGTAGTATTTCCACTCACCACCGCCGGAGTTTGAGAATGCCGA
>JAGMCL010000096.1 GCA_023129165.1 Caldifarciminota bacterium
CTTCTACTGCATTAATATACATCCAATTCAAATATCTTCTCGGGGGCAGGGACTCGAACCCCAATTCTCGGCTCCAAAGGCCGGTGTCCTGCCAATTAGACGACCCCCGAGATTTATAAATTGAATATAAAATGCTATAATAGGTCTATCTATTCCTTACTAGTCTTCTTATATTCTTCAAGCACCCTATCCTGTATTATATCTTTCATTTCTCTTGTTAGGGGATGTGCAACATCCTCAAAACTCCCGTCTGGCAGTCTCCTTGATGGCATAGCGACGAATAGACCATTACTTCCTTCCACTACTCTCAGACCCTTCACTCTGAAGGAGTCGTCAAAGGTAATTGAGGCAAATGCCTTCAACTTCGTCTCTCCACGAGGGAATATCTTTACATCTGTAATCTCCATGCATCCTCCCTGCAATAATATAATAAAACGAACCTATCACAGAGTCCAAAGGTTATATTAAACAACTTTTATAGACTCTGTAATTTTTAAAATCACCTAAATTTAATTCTCTTTTCTGCTCTAAACTACATCAGACATTCTACAATCCGCACATCCTCTAACCCAATAATTTTCTTCCATCTATTTTTATCGTCTCTCTCTTTAATAATACCATATACAACACTACCTGAACCTGACAAACAAATGCCAATACAGCCATGGTTTGATAATCTCTCTTTTATCTTAGTAAGTTCAGGATATTTCTTTATTACAACCCTATCAAAATCATTATATAGAGAGGTGGCAAATTCGTCTATATTACCACCTTTAAGTGACTCAATAATTATACCCAAATCTCTCTTTTCTCTGTTCTTTTCTTCATCAAGCAAGTTATATGCATAGGCAGTTTCAATCTTAAAGCCCGGATAAACCAGAACGAGATATATTGGAATATTCAGGTTTATTGGAGAAATCTTCTCACCACGACCTCTAACAATCGCCGTATTTCCATAAAGAAAGAATGGAGCATCACTGCTGAGTGAGAGTGCTATATCAAAAAGTGCATCCTGTTTAAGTGGGTAGTCAAATATCTGATTCAAACCTTTAAGAAGTACAGCAGCATCTGAACTTGCTCCACCAAGTCCACTTCCCTGCCATATATTTTTTTTCAAGTAAACCTTTACTCCACCATTAAGTTCTAAGTCCTTGAAAAACTTTTTAATTACATGATGACATATATTCTCATCACCATAAGGTGGAGTATCTGTGTCAAAGGTTATCTTCTTATCTGTTTTTTCAATAAATATTTCGTCGTAAAAATCTATCTTTTGAAAGATGCTCTCTATATCATGGAAGCCATCTTTTCTCTTTTCAAGAACCGAAAGTCCAAAGTTAACCTTTGCAAAAGCCTTAAGAGAAAGCATCCTCAATCACCTCTGCTATGATATGTCCGATAAGTATATGGCACTCCTGAACTCTCTGGCAATTTGTAGATGGAACACTTATCGCCACATCAGCTATATCCTTTAACCTTCCTTCTCTACCAGTTAATGCAATCGTCTTTATACCAAGAGATTTTGCCTTATCAACTGCTGAGATTATATTGGGGGAGTTGCCACTGGTGGAGATTGCTATTAAAACATCCTCAGACCTTCCTATGCCCTCTATCTGACGGGAAAAAACATCGTTGAATGATTCGTCGTTAGAAATAGCAGTCAGGAGGGATGTATTGGTGGTTAGGGAGATGGCTGGTAAAGGTATTCTTTTTTTTGTTAGCTTATGGACAAATTCTGCAGCAATATGCTGTGCATCAGCTGCACTTCCACCATTTCCGCAAAGTAATATCTTTTTACCCTTTTTAAGTGCATCTAATACAACCTTAGAAGCCTTTTCTATGCGTTCTACCTCAGACTTAAGTTGTTTCGTAACACTTATACTATCGGCTATAACCTCGAGTGCCTTTCGCTTTGTATCCACCATTTATGTTTCCTTGGCTTTTAACAATTCGATGTTCTGTTTCAATTATACAACAACATTTCAAAATTGTCAAGAAAAAAATTCCACAGAAATGTATTTATAGTATTCCGTACTGATTTTAATACTTTCGTCATTGCGAGACTGAACGAAGTGAAAGCGTGTCAATCTCATATTTGCTATAATTCAGTAAAATGCGATTGCTTCGTCGTCCGTCAATCGACGGACTCCTCGCAATGACAAACATTGACCTCTGTCATTGCGAGCGAATGAAATGAACGTGGCAATCTCTTCCCGATTGTCCGTCATTGCGAGACTGAACGAAGTGAAAGCGTGGCAATCTCATCCAGAGTGCCTGTCATTGCGAGTCCGTCGTTTTTCTTGACGGACGTGGCAATCTCATCCTTTGTAACCAATCAATTGTGGAGTGCCCCGCCTCGGCGGGGTACTCCATAATGTGTCTTTATTTAATACATATATCCAAATAATAAGAATTTAATAGAATTTACCCCTATATTCTATCAACTAAATTGTAGATGAACCGAAAAAATATAATTCATTAAATTTTTTCTTGACTTCTCTCACATTTAATATTATAATAAAATATAAAATAGCCAACAGGCGAAGTGAAATACTAAAACTCGTGTTGAATCCTGAAAGATGTATGCGACTTCGGGTATGTTTAGGACATTGTGCGAAATTCACTGATTATTTGGTAACTGAAGAGCGTTAATATGAAAAAATATGATAGATTATTAAGTAAAGAATTAGTTCCAAGCATTGACAAGATAAAACAAACAATTGGAAATGATTTTTCATTGTTTTGGGACGATATCTGGAATTATATTAAAGATGCATATGAAATTAATCCAGAATTAATGTTTTATGGGAAAAAATATGGATGGTGTTATAGATTTAGAAAAAGCTTGAGGACACTCTGCACAATTTTTCCTGAAACTGGCTCTTTCACTATTCTTATTACTTTGGGTAAGAAAGAAATTGATAAATTAGATTTTGAAAATCTCTCAGAGTATACAAAAGATATATTCAACAATACACCACAATTACACGACGGTAGTTAGCTGTGGATTAGAGTCTTAAAGGCTGGTATAATATCTGATATAAAATTGTTATTGAAATCAAAACGAAAACCTAAAATATAAATGGTAAAAGATGAACCATAAGTATATTGAAGTTATATACAATAGATTTAATGTTTCTGATAAAGATAAATCATTATTCAAAAAGATTAGCGAAACACCTACAGAGAGACGAGGATATATATTAAAAGATGTAGAGATATTGGCAGAACGGGCAGATTTAGCCTATACACTTCTTGCCCTATATCGTCAGCAAGTTAATACTGGATTTGTATTAGCCGATCCTCTAAAATCTGAGGGGAAAGAAGAGAAAAGGTTCTTTGACCTCAACACTGGTATTACTTTTCATCTACAATGGAATCCAGATTGGGAGTTAAGAAAAAATCATAAACTGCTTATTAAGCGTGGTGTTATCGCAGAGTATGTTGATACAGTAAAGTTGGTTAATAAAGATAAAAATGGAAAAGCCTGTTATCTATGTAAGGAAAATATTGATATTCAAAATCCCAAAGAGATTTTATTCAAAATCGAGCTTGCTGGTGAAAAATATTATGCAGGTTCAAACTTTGCTCATATTGTAAATAACCATTTTACAATAATGAATGCGAAACATCGACCCCAAAAATATAGAAAAAAGATACTTGAGGTATCATATGATTTTATAGATAAAACAAATGGTTATTTCAGGACAATATTTAATTCGTTGGCAGGAGCCTCAATTGAAGAACATGAGCATCTGCAGGTAACATCTGAAGAGTTACCTGTCGAAGAAATACGAGTTGAAAATAAAGATGTTGTATATGAAAGCAATGGAATAAGGATTTCTCGACCAAAATACTATATTCCTCTCTGGATAGTTGAGGGAACAGATAAGATAATAATTGAGGATGCAGTAGATAAAATTATTATAAAATGGCACGGTATAGATGAACAATATCATACAGAAAATATCATCAGTACAAAAACAGATGATAAATACCGAACATTCATTATATTAAGGGACAAAAGGAAACTGGCTGGTATGGGAAAAAAGGGTCCTATGGCTACTTTTGAAGCTGGAGGGAAGATTATTTTATCCTATAAACCAAGTGTTAATAGCAAGAATGAAACAAATGAGAGAGAAATTTTTGATAGAGCAACTCTTGAAACAGTAAAACTAATGTTGGTGGGGATTTCTCCTGAAAAACAACTGACTGAAGTAGAGTTCAAATATTGACCTCCTCAGGCGTATTCACAAAGCGCTAATTCCAGGTGGTATTATCATTATCGACGTCCCAATGTCAAGTGATAAGCCAGAGGAGTTATCCTGTCTTGTCACACTGCTCACATGGTCTATCAGTGGTGGAGCAGCTCACTCGTTCGCTGATTACAATAAGTGGTTGGTGAAAGAGGGTTTCACGGAAATCAAGCAGCATAATGATAAATGGTTATCAGCAAAAAGTAAAAGTGGTTCTATTTAGAAGTAATATGAAAACTTCAGAGATCATATATCCCACACCTGAGCATGCAGAAGCTGCAGCATTTATTATTGAGCATTTCTCTAATAACAAATATATTGAAGTCTTATTACTTACGGGATCTTGTGCACGGAACAAAGCTACAAAAGATAGCTGCCTTGACATAGCACTACTCGTGAAGCCAGATGTATATAATAAAAGAAAGGTAGAATTGGAAGAACAGTGGCGTGCCATTTATGATAAAGAAATAGTTTTTAAAAAGCTCGAGTCAGTTGGAGCATACTCTCATGTGGATTTAGATATTATTGATGGTGTATTCACTCAAAAATACCATAGCTGGACTTCAGGTCCAGATGGTTTTGAGTTAGAAATTGGTAACTATCTGGCATACAGCGTTCCTCTCTTTAAAAGAGGAGATTATCTATCAAAACTTAAGTCTCGTTGGCTGCCTTACTATTCAGAAGAATTGAGAGAAAAACGCAAAGCTATGGTTATAAAATATTGCAAGAACAATCTTAAACATATTCCACTTTTTGTAGACAGGGGTTTATATTTTCAAGCCTTTGATAGGTTATACAATGCATATAAGGAATTTTTACAAGCCCTTTTCATCACAAAAAGAATATACCCAATCGCATATGATAAATGGATAAAAGAACAGCTTGTTGAAATTCTGAATCTTAAAGAACTATATAATATTATTGTAAATTTACTTGAGCTCAGTCCCTTTGAAAGTGAAGAGATAAAGAAAAAAGCCAAAGTAGTGGAAAGTCTACTAACGAAATATATAGATTGGTAACATTCTTTCAGACCTTTATGTGCCATATATATCTACCTTTCGTCCACCTATCTACTGATCTGTCTTCCGATAGGTATACCCGCCATCGGGCAGGAGAGACGGGTTAATCCCCCTAAACATCCATCTGTATGTAAAAAATATTACCTGCATCTCTTCCTACATGTAGATAAAACAATATATTGAATTGATACTGTATGACAAAGCTAAATGAGATTGCCAAGCTAATATTTGCAACGACAGGAACCTACTCCTGTCATTGCGAGGAGTCCGTCGTCCGTCAAGAAGTGCGACGGATTGACGGACAACCTGCCTACCCTGCCTACCGGCAGGCAGGCGAATCAATATCATTCTTTGGAATCTAAAGAAACTAAATAGGAGTGACAGTCTTTAGACTGTTAAGGAAGTCAATAATTTTAAGGATGAGATTGCCACGCTCATTTCATTCACTCGCAATGACACTCTCTTTTCTCAATATAACAAGTCCCGATGACTATTCGAGTGAAGTAATCTCTATATTATGGACATATTGTGTTTAAAGGAGAATGTATTAGTAACTAAATACAAGGAAAGTTATTCGTAAGCATTTACGTATTTTAAATATCATTTGAATCAATAAAAATGGAGAGGAACCAAATTTTTATGTTGACAAACTTGTAATTATATTATATAATTAAATAATTAAAATTTATTTTCACTTTAACAGCATAAGATTAACCTACAGAAAATTGTTCTTATACTTTCAATTGCTATTATTGGATAAAAAGTTTATAGCTGGTCCACTTAACCAAATTTGCCTTTTAACAACTTATTTTACCCAATAAATGTTTTATATAGGTTAATGAAAAATTAATGATAAGGAGGTTCAGTATGGAAATGAGAACTAATAATATTATGAGACTACAACTAATCAATGTCTCTATCGCTATTTTAGGGCTTGGTTCTCTCTGGGGTCTTTCTGAGGTAATGTTAGGCGGTGCGATAAGGGATGCAGGACTTCCTTTCCGTGCAGGTATTTTGACCGGAGTCGGAATAGGTATCATGGGTATTTCTATGGGTATCTTTAGAAAGCCACTAATGCTGTTGGGTATTGCATTGGTAGCGATTTTAGGTAAGCAACTTGTAGTGCCCATTCTACATGTCTCGATAATGTGTAAGGCAAATTCCTGTCTGGCTGTAATGTTGCAGGGATTTGCTCTTACCGGAGTGGTGACTCTAACCAGACGCAAACTTGACAAAGGCAACTTATTCCGAATAGCAAGTGGTATGTCAGCAGGATTGTTGGCGGTTACTGCTTTCTACTTTATTGGCATGCATTTAGCCCCATGTCCTTATCTCATGTCCTTCAACTATCCTGGCGGTTATAAGGCATTTCTTACAGTCGAAGGTTTGGTTTGGATGACTTTCTCAGGAATACTTTTTCCTGTAGGATACTGGGTGGGAGCAAGATTCAGGGATACTATTGTTGTTCTAATAAAGAGGAGACCCCTATTCTATTTCGCCACTTCAGCAGCACTTGCGGTTTGTTGTTGGGTAGCAAGCGCTTTTGCTATTGCTGCTGGATTCTAGTGCTGTGTTAGCAAAGTTAATTTCGCTTTTTTTCAGAATATGGTAGACGCAGGCTTCAGCCTGCGAATTACAACACAACCTGAAGGTTGCGGATACATCTAAAATGTAACATGCCTTACTTTACACAGCACTAGCCAAAGGGTATAAGCCAGCAAATATTGTTAAACTGAAATAACAGAACAGGCAAGACAGCGAAAAGAAACCAACAAGGCAGTAATGAGCAATTCTTTTTATAAAATTGTAATAGATATTATAAAAGGCATACCTGAAGGTAAGATAGCTACCTATGGGCAGATTGCGGCTTACGCCGGGAATCACATGGCTGCTCGTCAGGTCGCCTATATACTACATTCATCTTTCCGTAAAGAGAATCTTCCCTGGCATCGGGTTATAAACAGTAAAGGCTGTATATCATTAAAACACCATCATGGATATGAACTTCAAAAAAAACTCTTAAAAGAGGAAGGAATAATCTTTGATGAAAATGATTGCATCGATTTAAATCGCTTCCTCTGGATTCCTCAAATTGGTAATTGCTAGGAGGTAAAAATGCCATTTTACAGAGAAATAAAAGACCGCAGAAAATTCACACCTGATGAACGAAGTAGGACTATAAACAAATTAATTATCCTGAAAGAACAACTCAAATCAGAAATACCACGCAGAACAGTTAATGACACACTATTGCTGGCAACATGGAACATACGTGATTTTGATTCTAATAAGTTTAAACACGGTCCAAGAATCAAAGAATCCTACTACTATATTGCAGAGATTATTTCAGCCTTTGATATCGTAGCCCTACAGGAAATCAACGAAGACCTAAAAGCCCTTCGTAAGGTTATGGATATCTTAGGCGGAAATTGGGACTTTATTGCTACCGACGTAACTGAAGGCTCATCTGGTAATAAAGAGAGAATGACATTTTTATTTGACAAGACTAAAGTAAGGTTTAGAAATATCGCAGGCGAGATTGTTCTTCCTGAAACAAAGCTTATAGCAGGTAAACGTCAGTTTGCAAGAACTCCTTTTCTTGTGGCGTTTCAATCAGGCTGGTTTAAATTTATGTTATGCACTGTTCATATCTACTATGGTGGTAGGTGTGGTGCAAAATTTGAACGAAGACTTAAAGAAATAACTGAAATTGGTAAATTTTTTTCAAAGAGAGCCCAGGATAAAAAGAGTAATTATATTCTATTAGGTGATTTTAACATAGTTACTCCTGACCATGAAACAATGTTTGCCTTGGAGGGAAGTGGTTTTATAATTCCATCTGAATTAAGAAAATCTACAAACCTTGACGAAACTAAATTCTATGACCAAATTGCATTTAAGACAAGACTAAATGAGCTACAATTAGGAGATAGTGAAAAAAATGCAGATGTTTTAAACTTCTACAAATCAGTTTTTAAAGATGATGAATTCGATGTATACAAGGATTTTATGGATCCCTCCAAAAGAGATTTTAACGCTGATGGTAGTCCAAGAAAAAAATCTGGAAAAGTCAAATACTACAAAAACATCTGGCGAACATTTCAAATGTCAGACCACTATCCTCTGTGGGTGGAATTGAAAATTGATTTCAGTAGAGATTATCTAAAAAATTTAATGTAGAAATTGACTAAAAAAGGGGTTATT
Source organism: Caldifarciminota bacterium (assembly GCA_023129165.1). Classification (GTDB taxonomy): domain Bacteria; phylum Hydrothermota; class UBA3073; order UBA3073; family UBA3073; genus JAGMCL01. Next base: position 8,480 of record JAGMCL010000096.1, read on the forward strand.
ACAATGATTAAACGGAATCTTAATAATATAATAGTTTTAATACCTCTAATTGTTTTATTGATATTAACCGGTTGTAGGATACAACCTAAGACTCCTCCTCTGGACAGGGTACTTACCATATTGAATAATGTGCGAGAAGGATATAATAAGGAGGATATGGATCAATTCTGTAATGATTTCTCAGACATTATGTATACCAGAGGTTTTACGAAAAACGTCTATCTTGACATTACTCAGGATCTAAAGAAGAAGTTAGGTGAATGGGAGTCAGAAATATATCACGGTGAAGAAAATGGTGTATATACATGGCGAGTAAAATTCCAGAAAGGGAGAACCAAATTAATACTGGTTTTAGACAATAACTTGCAGGTAACTGGTCTCTGGTTCAGGTGAAACAACCAATCCTGTACAGTTCATCAGCATTTAGATTCTATAAATTTTAAGCTACTGTTTACTTACTCCATGCAAGTAATCCAAAACGCATTATATAAATGTGGAGTGCATCAGCTTGCTGATGCAAAATAACAAAACTAACATGTTTAACGTAGCACCGTCTTTATATTCTAACTACTAAATTATGTAAGAACTAAAAATCATGCCCCTAAAAGTAAATATAACCAAATTAAAAAAGAGTAAACTATATTCTGAGGAATTGTGTATTGACTTACAAAAAACTAATGATGAAGAACTCTTCAAGTGGTTTTTAGCCAGCATTCTTTTTGGAACAAGAATAACAGAAACAATTGCAAGGAATACATACAAAACCTTTGAAAGATATAATCTTTTAGAACCTGGAAAGATAATAAAAGCAGGCTGGGAATTCTTAGTAAATCCAATTATGAGAGATGGAGGCTATGTCCGTTATGACGGAAAAACGTCCACCCAGATTTTGAGAAACTGCAGTACTCTCATACAGAAGTATGAAGGTAGTTTGAACAAATTACACAGAGATACCAAAAACAGTAAAGACTTAGAAAATAAGTTACAACATTTTTATGGCATTGGTCCTGTAACAACGAATATATTCTTGAGAGAATTAAGACCTTTTTGGAAAAAGAGCAATCCAGAACCACTTCTTATTGTAAAGAAAATTGCTATAAAATATGAAATAAATTTAAACACATACAACAGAAAAAGTTTAACCTTTGTTAGAATCGAAGCAGGTTTAATAAGGTTGAGAAAAATATTAAGAAGTAATAAGACTAATCGATAAGGGAAATCATATCATATGCATTATCTTAAACAGTTCTGGATTGTTTTGTTACCCATATTTATCTTCCTCCTAATAGGGTCAATCCTTATATGGAAGTATAAGAAATGGGTTATCAAAAAAGCCGCTCAAGACCCTGAAGCATTGGCTCGATTTATGTTTTCTATAGGCTCAAAATTTGGACTAAAAACGGCTCCATATAAATCCTTCTGGGAATCAATAATCGGTGAAAAGTTGATAGATTTTGGTGTATTGGAAAAGCGTTCATATGCATTCAAATATTACATTGAATATAGTGCATACATCAGTCGGAAAAATAATGAAAAATATATAACTGTTCAAGTAGTTGAAAATTTTCAGGACCCGGGATTTACAGAAATCACACTTGGTGCTCCATCAGTTCGTTGGATTATCTTTCAACCTGATGCCTGTAAACAAATTAAGTCAATCCTCGGTTTGAATGAAAAGGAATTTATGAATAAATTTCGGGCTTCAATAGAAACTTCATATAAATTACATGATATTCCAGGTAAATGGGTTCGAATAAGGGAATCATTTTATAAAATGCTTGGTATTACCAACCTGCGATTCATAACAACACTGGATAAAATGACACGAAATATTCCCGATAGAGGTCGAACCAAAACCATATGGTCACAGCAGACTCAGCTATTCTTTGCTGAAGAGTATGGTGAATCCTTATTAATCATAAAGGTATATATGCGACTTGTGGGAGCACGAAAATTATTTGGGAAGATTCCTTCGGGATTAATCCAGGAAATGCGGATGTATCCATTCGGAGAAAAGGGACGCAACGGTCTGCGTCTTGCCATTACAAAGTTCTTATCATAGTGCCTTTTTAGCAATATAGTAGCCACCAAGGCACTAAGATTTTAGAATCATTCTATTGTTTTTAAATTAAAAATATATCTGTTCTTTGTGTCTTAGAGCCTTCGTGGCAATTTAAATAAGGGAGGTCTGTATGAAATCATTACGAATATCAATAACCACAACAATATTAATTCTCCTAATGGTCAACTTAGCAATAGGGCAAGAGGATATTGAACCAGAGAAACAGGCTAAAATTGCATTATTACCTTTTTCTGCCATCGGTATTGATGATATTTCAGTTAACACAGCCGAATTTTTGTTGGAACAGCAGTTATTCGAGCTGAGCACTATGAAGATTATTACAAGGAAAGAGGTACTACAAACAGTTGGAGATAAACCATGTTCAGAAATCGATTGCGGGATTAAAATTGGTGAAAAATTAGATGCTAATCAGGTACTTCTTATCAACCTAAGCAAATTAGGAGAAAAAATAATCATTCAATATATGCTCATCGATGTGCCAGGACAAAGTATAATATTAAAAGACTACACTTCAACCGAAACCATTGAGGATTTAGAAACTGTAATGAAGCGCATTGCATTGAGCGTTACAAGTCAGAAGCCTTTCGAGAAATCTGCAGAAGTTGGTGCGATTACTGAAAAAGAGACAGAAATTCCACGACGACGAAAGGCTCGTAGACTATTGGGCTTATCATTAGGTTACCTATACCCCAAAAATGGTTATGATAACTCTGAACAGTCATTTACAATCGATGTACGATCGGGATATGAATTAGAGAATTTAGAAGTAGGCGGGCAGTTTGCTCTAAGAAAAGGTGTTGCTTTGAATCTTTACTCCTTATACTTATTTAGTAAAACAGATTTTTGTCCATACATTGGTGGTGCATTCGGCTTTCATTGGGTCGCACATGAAGATTTATTTTTTGATTTTGACGATAAACGTAGCGATGGATTTGAATTAATTGCAAGTGCAGGCATTAGAGCATTTAGAACCTATAACTTCAGAATCTTAATAAATCTTGACTATACAATCACCTTTAATGACTACGATGACAGTGCAATAGTATTCACTATTGGGTTAATATCTTCAGATTAGCCTTACCCCAGATGTATTTAACTGGGAGAGAAAAATGAAACCTCTAAAAATTGCCTTGTTCCAGCTAACGTCACATGGATTCAATCAGAAGGCAAACGAAGAAAAGGGGCTGAGATACTGTCGAAAAGCGAGTGAACTAGGGGTAGATATCGCACTGTTCCCGGAAATGTGGAACATTGGATACACCCCTTTTGACCCGAAAGACCCCCGATATCAAGAAGCTATAAAAGAATGGCAGGAACGAGCTATTAATCAAGAATCTGATTTTTTCTTATCATATAGAAAGCTTGCAAAAGAGTTAAATATGGCAATCGCACTAACCTATCTTGAGAAATGGTCGGCTGCTCCGCGAGATACCGTTTCCCTGATTGACAGGCATGGCAAAGTTGTCCTTACATATGCGAAGGTACATACATGCGATTTCTCTTTAGACGCTGCCCTCACATCAGGCAATGACTTCTATGTCTGCATACTCGATACAGAGAAAGGACCAGTGAAGATTGGTGCAATGATTTGCTACGACCGAGAATTTCCAGAGAGTGCGCGAATTCTTATGTTAAAGGGAGCCGAGATTATTCTGACTCCTAATGCCTGTCGTATGGAGCAAAACCGTCTGACTCAATTTCGTGCCCGTGCTTTTGAGAATATGGTGGGATTAGCTTTGGCGAATTACGCGGGTTCACATGATGGTGGACACTCCGTGGCGTATAGTCCGATAGCATTTGATAAAAAAGGTAACTCGTCAAATAATCTCCTTATAGAGGCAGGAGAAAATGAAGGCATCTATATGGCTCATTTTAACCTTACAGAGTTACGTGAATATCGGAAAAAAGAAACATGGGGTAATTCATACAGGAAACCAGGGTGTTACAAGGAAATTATCTCAACTGAAGTCCAAGAGCCATTCATAAGAAAAGATGTAAGAAGATAAAAGGATGGGTTGATATTGCAACTATACCTGAGAAGGTAACGAAGATCCTAACCTGTCCGTGAAACATTTTCTTTTGAAACAAATCTCGTATAAGTCTCATATCTACCCGTCAGCTGACGGGCAATTCCCTGTTAAATTATATCTCCTAAAAGTCCTCAATACAAAACAAATAAATCCATTCATTCAAAATGCTGAATTATAATAATCTAAACCTATTGTAGTTAAAGATAATAACTATATTTCCTTTAGACTAAATTTAAAAAATTTATTGACAATACATCCTTATTGTGGTATAATAAATAGTGGTATAATAAATAGTGGTATAATATATAATAGAGTCGGAAGTGTAACTTAGTACGAAATTTAAAACTAAAGACCTGACCCCACATTTTCTTTCTAATTAATAAAAAAGTTATGAAATTATATATTAAACATGTTTTCATATCATCATTACTCTTATCAATTTTTGTTAACGCAAGTGCTACCAATGATCAAATTGCAATAGCAGACTCTTTAGTTAATCTCAAAAAATATAATAGCGCCTTTAAATTGTTAGATGAACAACCCAATTCTAACCTCAACCCCGAAATTGTAATTAGAAAAACTGATATTGCCCTTAATTACTTCGTGTTTAGTCTAATGCACCAAATTTTCTCCTTTAAAGATTTGGAATTAGATGAATCAATTTATGATTATCGAGGTAAAGCAGGTACATATGATAATTATCTTTTTCAGATTGATAGTATATTAATCTCCCTAATAGAATTATATCCTGAGAATGGCAAATTATATAAATATCTCGGTGATTACTACTACGATGTGAATTATATTTATGGTGAGAATTGGTTAGTCGATTATAATGAGCTATTAAAAAGAATAAATGATAACTATTTAAAAGCAAAAGAATTAAATGTTTTCAATGACTCAACATTACACAACATTGGTGTTGTATTTTTAACGCTAGGAAAACTTGATGGGAGTATTTACTACTTTTCTGAATCCTTAAAATTTAATGAAAATTATGCAAGTAGTCATTACAATTTAGCTTATGCTTATTATAAAAAAAGAAACTTTCAACAGGCACTTAATCACTCTTTGAAAGCTTTTGAAAATTACGAAGAACCTGAATTAAAAGGTGATGCTGCCAGATTAGTTGGACTATCCTATGAAAGTTTTGATAGCTTAGATAATGCATTGAAATATTACTTGATTGCAGATGATATCTATCCAAACGATTATTATAATCTTACAAATTTACTCTATATCTATATCAAAAAGGAAGATATAGAAACATCTAATAAGATTGCTCTAAAATTCTTTAACATTGCCCCTGAAAATCCTTCTGTTATTCAAGATATAATTCAATATTATTTAGAATTTAATTATATAGATGACCTTGCAAATTTATTTGAGCAATTTGAAATTAAATATAAAGGCGATGATGAAGTTCTTGGTAATATATACTTTCATAAAGGTCTATTTTATCGTTACTATAAAGATACTAAAAAAAGTCTCGAGCTATATAACTTAGCAAGAGAGCATTTTAAGAAAGTTTATGATGATGACCATTACGTTTTTGGTATAATTGACGAGCAAATTAAAATAATAGAACAAGAAAATAAAGCAGACTAATTCAAATTATATATTAGGTATTCCTGTAGATTAAATAACCTCAATTCTAAACAGCTGTTTATTAAATCAATAATTATATTTTGTTTTTCATAGACAATTGGGGGAAACCGGGGTCAGGCTGAGATTTAAGAGATAACTACACGATATTGAAAATATATTACTAACCTTATATATAACTTAAATTAATTTTCATAAATCTACACAAACGGTGATGTTGCGTAAGCTTCTCGGCGACTTAGTTTGCACTTGTTAGGTAAACTTTGTAAAGAAGTCAAACAAAGTTGGATTTGGGGTCAGGTCTTCAGTTTTGATTTTAATTAACTTAGAATTGAAAATATTTAAATGTTTATACTGCTAAATTGACTGTGTTTGATAGTTTATTTAGGTTGTATCATTTTAGTCAGGTGTATAAAATGATTAACCTCAAAAGGAGTGTTTATTATGAAACATGAATATTTCTCTTGTATTTATATTTTAATAATCCTTGTTTTAATGTCAGGAGTTTCTTTATTCTCTCAATCACTTGCAGAAGAAAATGTGGTAGAAAAAAGTCCAAGGGATAATTCTCTTCATGCTGGTTCATGGTCTTTCCAATTCCAATTAGAAGATGATATTGGTTTAAAACCTTTCAATAGTATGATTATATCATTTAAAAGACACACATCGAGACACTCTGCTTTTCGGGTTGGTCTGGATTTAGACATTGATTTTGATGATTCCGATTATGATACAAGGATAGAGGAGTCCGATACAAATATAACTATAGGTGAGGAAAGAGTAGATAAGAACTCCCAGAGGATAGAATTAGATTTAGAGTATTTGAATTATCCTAATGCTGGTTCTAATATTAATATGTTTTGGGGGGTTGGTCCTCTTATAAGTTATTCTCGAAGTAGACAAGAAAGGGAGAGAATCTACAGTTATGATTCTGGTGTATCTATAACTACAGGTGATAGATACTCCAGCAGTTGGTCTTTGGGAGTATTGGGGATGGCTGGCGTTGAATGGTTTGCTACCAGGAGTATAAGTTTTCATGCGGAATATAGGGCTTCTGCTGCATATTACCGATCAAAGATAGAGCAAGTTGATGTCGATTATAATGATCAAATAAGGCGTATTGAAGCTGAAACTTTCCGTGATGGTTGGGATTTTCACGGTGTTAAAGTAATAATGGGGATAAGTCTATACTTTTAGCACTATTGAATGACATCTATAAAATACCAACTGAAGATATTGTATTAAAATGAGGATAAATTATGAATAAACGGATTGTAATTTGTTCAGATGGGACATGGAATACACCCGATCAGAAGGATGAAGGTGAATATCGTCCATCAAATGTTGTGAAAATAGCACGGGCTGTTGACACTTTTTCTCAGGATGAAAAACATCAGATAGTTTTCTATGATGAGGGAGTTGGTGCTGATAAATGGGGTTTAGATAGACTTACAGGAGGTGCCTTTGGTAGAGGATTAGATAAGAACATATTGGATGCATACCGATTTCTTATCCGCAACTACGTTGGAGGTGATGAAATCTTCTTATTTGGATTCAGCAGAGGTGCTTATACTGTAAGGAGTACAGCTGGACTGATACGGAACTCAGGTCTTCTTAAAAAAATCCATTTAGATAAAGTAGAAGAAGCTTTAGAGCTTTACAGAAGTGATTTGCATCCGAATGATGAAGAATCTGAACAATTCAGAAAGAAATATTCAAGGGAGATTGAAATTAAATTTATAGGCGTATGGGATACAGTTGGAGCACTTGGTATTCCAGTTGGCATATTCAGAAAACTAACAAAAAGGCGTTATGAGTTCCATGATGTCGAGTTGAGTAAAATTATAAAACATGCATATCATGCTCTAGCAATTGACGAACAGAGGGGAGCATTCAGGTCAACTTTATGGGAAAACGAACAAAAGCCAGGACAGATGATTGAACAGGTATGGTTCGCAGGTGTGCATGGTGATGTTGGTGGAGGTTATAAGGATAGTAGTCTTTCTGATATTGCCTTTCAGTGGATGAGAGAGAAAGCAGAATATTGCGGTCTGACTTTCAATGATGAATACATAGGCGAGGAAATTAATCAGAATGCCCTTGGTCAACTACATGACTCAAGAACATTTTTCTTTAAAGTAACTCCAAAATATATAAGACCAATCGGTAAGGTGAAACTCAACGAAGAGTCCATTCACCCAGCTGCAGTTAACAGATATGATAAATACAAACCCCCTTACAGACCTGATAACCTTACTGAGTATCTGAATACACCCGACCATAAAGTTGCTACGGTTAAACACTGGCCCTAATTAATATGTATACTATAGTGCTGGAGTTGGGTTGAAAACTGAAATCTAAACTTGAGTATAAAAGAGTCTGGTGGTCGGGTCCTCAGTTTTAAAATAGATTTTATGTAAAGTCTCGCTATAAGTTAAATTATAAAATCACTTATCCTTAAACACGGATAACTGTTGTGATTAAAAAACCTGATTCCATCTATTTATAATACATAACAATTCAACTGGAAGGATTAATTTATGAAGAGAGGAGCTATGTGGGGTAGCATTTGGAGCTTTTCTTATTAGAGGAATATTTGCTTCATATAAAAGTAAATAGAAGAACAAATAATGCTAAAGAGCAAGATTTGGTTTTATATAAATATAATATAAGGAAGTAATATAGAAGTTAGATAATATTTGAAGAGAAATGATGTCGCTAAAAAAATTAGGAATTAAATACAAAACAATCAAGGAAATACTTGTCGCTACTATTCGTCTAAACATTAAGGAGCGAAAGGAACTATACAGTGTTCTGGATGAATTGACCCAGCACATTCCCAGAGAGCATATTATAGGACCTGCGTTTTGCATCTTTCAATTCGTCACGAGCATTAAAGAGGGATTTGATATCGAAGTGGGTTTGCCAGTGGCTCAGGCAGTTGAAACGGGTAATATCAAAACCCGGATTCTTCCGAAGATGGAAGTCCTGTCTCTTGTGCATACGGGTCCTCTGGAGGAATTGAGTGAGACATATAGAAAGCTCTATGGCTGCGCATCGGAACAAGTGGAGCTTGGGGTCAGGTCTTTAGTTTTAAATTTAAGTTTCTACAAACCTTTATAACACATCATATGTGTTATAAAGATATCCTAATTATACTATAAAGCACTCCTTTTCTCAGACCAATACAACAAAGTTTTCACTCTATAATTCTTCTAGAAAATTTCTAAATATATCTGAAAGGAAATTTCTGGTTTTGAAATAGTTTTTTAGACAGGATGAACTGGATTAGAATATTTTTTATTCAATGAAGAAATATCTTTTATTTTAAATATATCCTGATAATCCTGTAAATCCTGTCAAATAATTCCCCATAAAACTTTTAGTAACTTCCTCATCCTATTATAATTATAAATCAACTACCCATTCTTCATAATACCCCATAAATACAGTAATTCATACCAAAAGCCAAATTATAATAACATAATTCTACTGTAGTAAAAGATAATAACTATATTTCCTTCAAACTAAATTTAAAAAACTTATTGACAATACATCCTTATTGTGGTATAATATATAATAGAACAGGAAAGATAACTTAGAACGAAATTAAAAAATTAAAAATCTGAAAAGACAAGAAGACAGCCAAAGTTGTTGGGTGTAAAAAAATATCGAATTTCTTTTCAGGGGGTGATTTAGATGAAATCCAAAGATAAAACAAAAGAGCAGCCCATAAATGAATTAAAGGTATTACATCAGCGAATTGCTGAATTAGAAAAATCAGAAGTTAAACTTAAAAAGGCTGAGAAAGGGCTGCAAGAAGAGAAAAACAAACTTCAATCTGTAGTTGAAGCTATGGAATACGGTTTGACCATCCAGGATAAAGACTATAACATCATTTATCAAAATAAGGTAATGAAGGATGTTTTTGGTGGTCTGGGAGGAAAATGCTATAAGGTTTATGAAGGTAAAGATAAGATTTGCCAAGGCTGTCCTGTGAAAATGGCATGGAAAGATGGTAAGTCCCACACTTCGGAGATAAAGGTGGTCATGCCAAATGGTGAAATTAGCTACTGGGAGAACACAGCTAACCCCATCAGAGATGCCAGTGGTAATATTATTTCTTGTCTTGAAATTGCCAGAAACATCACCATGCGTATGCAAGCGGAGGAGAAGTTGCGGAAGAGCGAAGAGAAGTTCAGAGCCATTTTCAATACAGCCAAGGATTCCATCTTTATAAAGGACCTATCATTAAGATATATAAAAGTCAACTCCGCAATGGAAAAACTGTTTGGAATGAGCTCAGAAGAACTGCTTAAAAAGACAGACATAGATCTATTCGGTGAAAAAGCAAGTGAACATGTCATTAAATCAGATAAGAGGGTTCTTGAAGGAGAGGTTGTCGAGGAATTTCCTAAAAAGCCAGTTGGTGGTGTACCGCACACATTTCATACGATTAAGGTACCTCTCAGAGATTCCAATGGAAAGATCACAGGACTTTGCGGTATTGCAAGGGATATCACCAAACGCAAGCGTGCGGAAGAGGCTTTACAAAAAGAAAAGGAATATTACCGTTCTTTTGTAGAATCATTGCCTGAATGGGCATGGGAAATGGATGTAAATGGCGTTCATACATATTCAAACCCTGCAGTTGAGGATATTTTAGGATATAAAGTAAACGAAGTGGTTGGACATCATATTACGGAACTATGGATCGATGATGAAAAAACACCGGAAACACTTAAATGGCTGCAAAAAACTTTAGTTGCAGGAGAGGGCTGGAAAAATTTTAATGGAAAATTTAAACATAAAAATGGTTCAATAATAATCACCGAAAGTACAGCAATCCCTATCTTTGATTCAGATAATAAATTGATAGGATATCGTGGAATAGACCGCGACATCACCGAGCGTAAGCGGATGGAGGAGGAGCTGCGGGAGAGCGAGGAGAAATACAAGAGTCTCATAGAAGATGTTAGCAAAACGATGCAAATATGGGCAACAGATCCAAATGGAGTTTATACTTATGTAAGCCCTTCTACAAAATGGGTGTATGGCTATTCTCCTGAAAAGGTAATTGGTAAAACACCTTTTGATTTTATGCCTAAGGAAGAAGCTATGAAAGTTAAAAAGGAATTTGCTAAAATAGCCAAGCAGACGAAACCTTTCAAATATCTGATAAATCGTGCAAAGCATAAGAGTGGCAAGATATTAATTATGGAGACAAGTGGAGCACCTGTTTTTGATGAAAATAATAAATTTATAGGATATAGAGGGACAGCAAGGGATGTTACAAAGCGGAAGAAGGCTGAGGAAGAGTTAAATGCTCACCGTCAACATCTTGAATTAATTAATAAGATTTTAAGACACGACCTTATAAATGACCTGACTGTAATAAAAAGCTCCTTGAGTCTTTATACCAACCTAAAGAAGGAGAAATACCTCAAAAAGGCATTTTCATTCATTGGAAGAAGCGTAGACCTAATCAGTAGAATGAGAGAACTTGAAAGTTTTATTTCATCAGATAAGGAGTTAGAGTTCTATAATGTAAGAGATATCCTAAATTCTGTCATACAAGATTACCCATCAATTGATTTTAAAGTAAAGGGCATTTGTCAAGTAATGGCTGATGAAGCATTAGAATCTGTCCTCGACAACATAATAAATAACGCTATCCTCCATGGAAAAACAGAAAAAATTGACATCGAGATAGCGGAGTCCAGGGGGTTATGTAAGATAAGGATAGCCGATTATGGCGTAGGAATACCAGAAGAGATAAAAGACAAAATCTTTGAAGAAAGTTTTAGGTTCGGTGAAAGTGGTGGATCAGGTTTGGGATTATTCATAGTTAAGAAAACCCTGGAGAGATACGGTGGTAGTATTTCTGTAGAGGGCAATAAACCCAGCGGAACCGTGTTTATCTTGAATTTGATGGGTACAAGATAAAATTCAGGGATAAATCAAGATCGATAAAGGGAATTTATGGTTAATAACATCGGTTCTCAAAAAGTGCGAAGTAAATCATAAGTTATACCTATCCTTTAATTTTTAAAAGACAATTGGGGGTGGTAATAATGAAGAAATTTGTTGTTTTTGTATTATTGGTTTCAAGTATTCTATCCGCTGATCCTATACTAGCACCATATATAAATGAATTTCAGGTATCACCAGACTCTCTACAAAGAATTGAGGTCGCTTATTATGCAGGATATCAAGGAATAATTGTTATTACAAACACATGCAGCACTTATGTTGATTCTCCTCTGATATCTAATGAATTCGCTGTAATAGATATGGAGAATACCAATGGGAATTTAGATTTGAGCGATACGTGCGATACTATCATTGTTTTTTTTGAAGACTTGTGGTGGGCAGATACGGTTATTTATCCAGCAGATTGTCTTTTTGCCCCTGAACCATATACCAGTGCCAGCACGTTTGAATACTATTATGATTGGTACATTGACTCCACACCTACATTTGGAGCAGAAAATGATGATTATCCATACTGTACAATATCTGGAGCTGTATTTAATTCAGATTCAGACCCTCTTGAAGGTGTAGAAGTTCAAGCCTTACACTGGTATCCACCAGTCTGTCTAACAGATTCAACAGACGAATATGGTATGTATTTGTTTACAGGTTTACTACCCGGAACTTATACTCTTACAACCTCCTGCTCGGGTTATCAGCCTGATACAACTCAAGTATCAACCTATGCTCTCTGTCCAGCTGAAGATATAAATTTCTATCTAATTCCTGCTCCAGGTATAAGTGAAACAGTCTCTGAAATTTCTGCAGATTTATTTGTATATCCTAATCCATTCAGGGGAAAAACTGTTATTAGTTATTCGTTATTCGTTAATGGTGATGACGCTTCACGCTCTACACCTTACGCCTTACGGATCTTCGATGTAGCTGGTCGACTTGTCCGTACATTCCCTCTTCCCTCTTCTCCCTTCACTCATCGCTCTTCAGTGGTCTGGGATGGGAGAGATGACAGAGGAATCAATGTTCCACCAGGTGTTTACTTTGTTAAATGGATAGACTCTTCTCGTGTTAACTCTACCCTAATTTGCAAACTCAGATAAGATGGCAATCTTATAGAAGTTTAAAAATGCACACACAACGTGGCTTCTCAAAAAGCATCATTCTATTAATTATTACAACTACTCTATTATTAACAACCTGTAAGAGTAAAAAAACTCTTCCTATACAATTTTATAGAGAAGATGTAAACGTCTGGATAGATGAAGGAGAGGTCACTGTTGAAGGCATTTACTATTATAGAAATAGGACTAATAAACCCAGAACACTTAGATTTTTATATCCTTTCCCTATAGATAGTCTACATATGTATCCTCATGAAATAAATGTCCTCAATTCAGATTATAAAAAGACCAAAAAGGGTATTACCTATAATATAGTTTTTGAACCTAAGGGGTTAAGTACATCGATAGTTGTATACAAGCAGATAATATTGAGTAATAATGCTAAGTATATATTAACTACTGCCAGAACTTGGAAAGAACCAATCAAACAGGCGAGATTTGTGGTGAGCCTGCCCGAGGATTTTGAATGTGTCTCTATGTCATATGAACCCGATAGTATTATTAATAAATTTGGTAGAATCTTTTACTATGTAGACGAGGAAGAATTGTTCCCTTATAAAGATATCGACATAGTATGGGAATAATAAAACTTACATTTACAACTTACATAAATTTATAAATTATAAAAAGGTCAAACCAAGAAATAAGGTTATCACACTTAGTGGTTAAGAACCCAAAGTTCACGATAAACCATTATATTAAATAGTGTTATGCAGAACTGATACCAAATTGGATTACTGCCCATTGGCGAAAAAACACGGTATTATCAAGTAGAAAATCTGCAACAACGGATAAGGGGATTTTCATAATGTGGTATATTGGAATTGATATCGGATCTGTCAGTGTAAACCTCGTTCTAATGGATGAGAGGGGAATATTCAAGGTGCTCCCCTATACAAGACATTATGGGGACCCTGTGAGGACATTGAAGGTTCTATTTGAGTCTATCAAGAGGGATGTTATGTCTGTAAACGATATAAAACTTACAGGCACAGGTGGCAGACTCATTGCAGAGATAATAGGGGGAGGTTTCGTCAATGAACTCCCTGCACAGATAGAGTCAGCACGAAGATTTTATAAAAATGCGAGGACTATAATTGATATAGGGGGTGAGGATTCTAAGTTCATTGATATTACCAAAGAGGACTACGCTATGAATGAACTATGTGCTGCTGGAACAGGCTCATTCCTTGAACAGCAGGCATCAAGGCTCGGTCTATCAATAGAAGAGTTCAGCGAACTCGCACTTCTCTCAAAATTACCCCCAAGAATTGCCGGCAGGTGTACTGTGTTTGCCAAGACAGATATGATACATTTGCAACAGGAGGCAACCCCGGACTATGAGATAGTTGCGGGACTCTGTCTTGCACTTGCGAGAAACTTTGTATCAGAGATTGCAAAGGGCAGGGAGATTATCCCACCTGTCTTATTCCATGGTGGTGTTGCAAAGGGCAAGGGTATGGTAAGGGCGTTCAGGAAGATCCTTGACCTTAAAGACAATGACCTCATTGTTCCAGAACATTGTGCAGAGATGGGCGCAATAGGTGCAGCGATTATTGCCATAGAAGAGAGAAAGAGGGAGAGGATAAGCATCGCCCGGTGTTTAGATAGGCTATATTCTTTTATGGAAACCTGTAAATCTGAGTGGAGGTCACTTAAACCACTCTCTATATCAAAATCAAAACTCCCTGATTATAATGATGGTGATTATAGATATAAAGAACCCAGAATAGATGCCTTTATCGGTGTGGATGTTGGCTCAATAAGCACCAATGTGGTTGCAATAGATAAGGATAAGAATCTGATTGAAAAGGTATATCTTATGACCGCTGGTCGCCCTATAGAGGCGGTTCGCAGGGGGATAAAGGAAATCGGAGAGAAGGTTGGTAAGCAGATAAGGGTTGTAGGCAGTGCCACCACAGGCTCAGGCAGGTATCTCATTGGGGATTTCATCGGGGCGGATATTGTTGTCAATGAGATAACAGCACAAGCAAAGGCAGCAATCTATATTGAACCAGAGGTTGATACAGTTTTTGAGATTGGGGGTCAGGATTCAAAATATATATCCATAGAAAATGGGGCCATCGTTGACTTTGAGATGAACAAAGTCTGTGCTGCTGGAACAGGCTCTTTCCTTGAAGAGCAGGCAGAGCGTCTGGGGATAAGGATAGAAGATTTTGGTGATATAGCACTTGGGGCACCTGCCCCATGTGACCTTGGTGAGAGGTGTACAGTATTTATGGAGTCCAACCTCGTATCCTATCAGAGAAAGGAGGCAAGGAAGGAAGACCTTGTAGGCGGTCTATGTTATTCCATCGCAAAGAACTACCTCTCCCAGGTGGTTGGCAAGAAGCGTATAGGTAAAAATATCCTGTTCCAGGGTGCGGTTGCTTTCAACAAGGGTGTGGTGGCTGCGTTTGAGAATCTCCTAAATACTAAAATAACTGTGCCACCCAACCATCATGTTACAGGTGCAATCGGTGCAGCGGTTGCGACCATTGAAAATGGAGTTAATAGGACTAAGTTTAAGGGTTTTGATGTTATACCGGAGATAAAATATACCCAGGAGATTTTTGAATGTGAGCACTGTCCAAACAGGTGCGAGGTCAAGAAGGTCACAATCAGGAAAGGGTCTACACTCTTCTACGGCTCAAGGTGTGAGCGATACGAAAAGAGGAGAGACAGGTGTGCTACTGCAGATATACCAGATTTATTCGCAGAAAGAGAGGAGATGCTCCTTTCTGCTTGTGGAGAAACCCCCAGGGGAGGAGACCGTATTGGTATTCCATATACATCAATATTCCTTGAATTCCTACCTTTCTGGTATAAGTTCTTCTCGGAGTTGGGGTTTGAGGTGGTCATATCGGATAAGACAAACAAGAGAATAATCCATGAGGGGGTAAACGCATCAGTTGCTGAGTATTGCTTTCCGATAAAGCTTGTGCACGGGCATGTAATAAACCTTATAAAAAAGGGGGTTGACTTTCTGTTTCTACCAAGTATTATTGATATGCCATCTCCGCCTGGGATGAAACGAGGCTATATTTGCCCTTATAATCAGGAAATACCACATATTATTATGGCATCGCTGGGACCCAGAGCAGATATTCTACATCCTATCATCTTCTTCAGGTCAGAGAAACATCTTACTGCTACCTTGAAAGAATTTAGTCGCAAGTTCGGTAAGAGGGCTTCTCAGACTATATCTGCAATAGATTCTGCAAGGACTGCACAAGAAGACTTTTATAAAAGAGCAAAACTTCGTGGAGAAGAAATCCTAAGTAGACAGAAAGAAGCGTTTGTTCTGGTTGGCAGACCTTATAATACCTGTGATGAGGGTGCATCCCTGAGGGTTCCAAAGATCCTGAGGGGGCTGGGCAAGACTGTAATTCCAATGGACTTTCTCGCGGCTGATCTGGATATACTTTCAGACTGGCCAAACATGTACTGGATCTCTGGTTACAGAATCCTAAGTGCAGCAAGAAAGGTAAGGGATAACCCACACCTCTATTCAGTATTTATGACGAACTTTGCCTGTGGACCGGATTCGTTCATCTCCCAGTTTTTCCGTAAGGAGATGGGAGGCAAGCCATTCCTCCAGATAGAGGTAGATGAGCACTCTGCACCCGCAGGTGTTATAACCAGGTGTGAAGCATTCCTTGACTCTATAAAGAAAGCACCCAGATTGGGCGTTGGTAATGATACTCACATCATTCCACAATTCAGGAGGTCATCAAGAAGGACCATCTACATCCCACATATGGGTGACTGTGCCCTAGTGTTCCGCTCTGCCTTTAAGAAGTTCAATATCCCTGCAGAGGTGATGCGATCAGATGATGAGACCCTTGAACTCGGGAGAAAATATACTACAGGCAAGGAGTGCTATCCCTGTATTATAACCACTGGAGATATGATGAAGATATTGAAACACAAAGAACCAAAAGAGGTTGCATTCTTTATGCCAACGACTTATGGACCGTGCAGATTTGGTCAATACTGCAGACTGCAAAGGCTCATACTTGACGAGATGGGGTATCAGGATGTGCCAATCATATCACCAGGTACACCAGAGTCCACAGCCTTCTTCAAGGAGCATATGATGGGAATCTCCTCTGGTATAGCTCTATATATAAGGGCATTAAAGGGGATAATTGCTATAGACTACCTCCTCAAACTACGAAGGGAGAGGAGACCTTATGAGATACATCCTGGTGAGACCAATAAGCTATATGATAAATATCTAAAATCCTTATGCCAAGCAACTCAGGATGGTGGTATATCAAAGACACTGAAAAATGCAGCATCTGATTTTGCTGCCCTGGGGGTAAAAGATGACCCAAAACCGAAAATAGCCATAGTTGGTGAGATATTTGTCCGCTCGCATGACTATAGTAACAACAACATTGAGAGAAGGGTGGAGGAATATGGGGGCGAGGTGATTGTTCCACCTTTCTATGAATGGGGTCTGCACACCTCTGGGACAAGGAGAATGGATGCGCGGATAGAGGGCAGGATTTTTTCATACTATCTTACCTATATAAGTGAGTTTTTGATAAGATATTTTGAGAGGACGGTCTTACACTCTATTCGTGGGGTATTGAAGAACGAGGAGAGGGTCAAGATCCCTGAGATATGGGAGGCGGCTGAACCATATCTGATCAGATGGTTTGGTGAGCCTGCTCTGAGCATTGGTGACTGTGTGTTATGGGCAAGGCATAATGAGATAGACGGGATTATCAACCTGATGCCATTCACCTGTATGCCTGGCAATATTACCTCTGCCGCATTCAAGCGTGTGGGAGAGGACTGGGGTCTTCCTGTATTAAATATCGCTTTTGATGGACTTGAACAGGGCACACTTGAAACAAGGTTGGAGACATTTATGTACAGGGTTAAAAGGCGCGAGGCACGAAGCTCCGGTAATCAGTACAACATTGCAAAATGAAGATTGCAAAATTATTTCTTTCTCGCTGCTTTACAGATTACATTACTATTCATGAAAACTGGAACTATAAATCTTCCTCTACACGGTGGTAAGGCACCTGCATGGCTTTTTAAAAAGATGAAGAAGCTCGCAAGGTGTATTACCATATGTATTGTTGAGGAAGAGGGAACTAAGGGATTCCTTAATAAGATTTCTTCACCATTATGGTTTCAGTCTCTGGGCTGTATATTAGGTTTCGACTGGCATTCTTCAGGTCTCACCACAGTTGCATGTGCAGCACTAAAGGAAGGTATAAAGGAAGAAGAGAGAAAACTGGGTTTATTCGTTGCAGGTGGTAAGGGAGCACATTCAAGAAAGACACCAGTTGAGATAAAAGAAAAGGCATCTCTAATAAACACACAATTTGAGCAACTTGTCTATGCATCAAGGATGTCTGCCAAGGTTGATTCCTCAGCAGTCCAGGACGGATACCAGATTTACCAGCATATGTTTTTCTTTACTCATGATGGAAACTGGGCAGTTATTCAACAGGGTATGAATCCTGTTAATAGATATGCAAGGAGATACCACTGGCTTTCTGGCGACATAGATTTCGTATGTGAGCCACACAGCGGCATAATATCACCAACATTCGAGGATAAAATATTAAACCTTGTATCTAAAAAATCAGGTGATGCAAGAACGAAGATTTCTGAACTTGCTAAAGAACACCCGGATAAGACCGAAAGAGAACTCCTAACACTACCAGAAAGACATCCGATTTTAACATCTGATATAAACCCAAAAAAACTGCACAAGATATTTATACAGGCATACGAGAGGGCACCTCAAAATTTCGAAGAACTTCTTGCTATCAGGGGAGTTGGACCAAAGACTTTAAGAGCCCTTGCACTCCTTTCTGAATTACTATATGGGACAGCTCCTGATTTCACTGACCCAGCCAGATTCTCCTATGCACATGGTGGAAAGGATGGTTATCCATATCCGGTTGATAGAGAGGGTTATGAAAAGACTATTTCTATTCTTGAAAGGGCAATAAAATCCGCAAAACTTGGAAGGAATGAGGAGTTATCGACACTTAAGAAATTGTACAAATTTAGCATATAAAAAATCAAATTGCAAATATCAAAATTACATATCAAAATTTAAAAATATGCAACTTATTGCAGTAAATATCATCGAGGGTAAACCTGGTTGGATGAGAATCCTTTATCAGGAGGGTATCCCAATCGACCCGAAAAGTGATATCTGGATTGTAGATAGAAAGATAATAGGAATAAAGAAGTTCTTGGAAAGTGGTGGATTCATACTTACTTCACTAAAATATATCGATGGAGAAATTAAAAGAAAACTTAATCAGTCCAAAATCGGTGACTTTGGTTACTTTTCAGGAGAAATTGGAAAAGGATATATAATTGCACTTTCTTTTGACCCGGGATACTACTCTTATAAAAGGAAAAGAAAATCCTTTTACTCTGACTTTGGAAGATATCCTGATGAGGCTGTGTCATATATTGACACTGGGAGTATCAGACGAACTGTGATAGATTGCCTCAGGCAATTATTCTCCAGAAAAGGTATTCCCTATATCCATAAGTGGTACTATCCCGAAGGAAAATCCCTTTTTGCTTTAAGGGTAGATACTGATTTCTCTACTGCAAGAGAGGTAATAAACCTGCAGGATTCTCTACAAAATATGGAGCTTGGTGCGACTTTCTTTCTAAATGTCCTTGCCTTAAAAAACGATATTAATAATATTCTCGAGGGAAATCATTGTATTGGTATCCACTGTTATAACCATACAGTCTATGCTGACAGAAAGAGAAATTTTGAAAACATTAAAAGAGCAAAGGAAATAGTAGAAGATGCGGGTAAGAGCTCAAAGGGCTTTGCAGCTCCTTATGGAATCTGGCACAAGGAGTTTCCAATGCTCTTAGAGGAACTTGGATTCTCATATTCATCCGAGTTCTCATATTCCTACGATGACATGCCTTTCAAACCTTATTTGGAAAGAGATGTCTTACAGATTCCTATTCATCCGATTTGTTTAGAAAGTCTATATATGTCAAAACACACAAAGCAAGAAGTAAAAAACTATTTTATTTCTATTATTGACTTAAATTACCATCTAAGAGAACCCACAATAATCTACGGTCACCCTACTACTCTCCTTAACAACCTTGACATCCTTAAAGAGATAATTGAACATTTAAAGAAAAACGATGACATCTGGATAACTGACATGGATGAGATAGATGATTGGTGGAGAGAAAGAGAGAAATATAATCTGAGCTGTACCATTAAAAATAATAATATATTACTAAAAGAAAGCAGCCTCCTACCTTTAGAAATAATACTGCCTGATGGAAAACGAGCAATATGTAATGCAGAAAAATACATAGATATCTCCAAGCTAAACTTTATATCTGCCCCCTCCCTACCCCCCCACAGAGTGACTCACAGTAACAAACTCTGGCTTTTCATAAGAGAGCTTGAATCAAGATTTTACATGTATAGAAATAGATTATATGAAATGTCAAAATTTGCTTGACATTTAACATGTTTTATAATATAATATGGAAAGAATAAAAGTATAACAAGATTCCATATTTATTTTATTTCAAAAGAACTAATTTAACAGGGACTTGGAGAGACTTATATGAGATATTTTACAACAGTGATTTAAAGAGATTGAAAGAGATTGCTTCGACCTGATATACATCAGCTCTCGCAATGACAAAAGAAGGAGTGATTGTCAATTTTAATTCATTTTCGTTTAATACACATATACAGGTAACAAGAAATCAATAAAATTTACATCTATATTTATTAATAAAGTTTAAGAACAACCAAAAATAAAAATGAGGGTGTTAATACTTCTACTTGATGGATGTGGTGTTGGTGAATTACCAGACGCAGTTAAATATGGTGATGCAGGAAGTAGTACTATTTCCAATGTAGCTAAAGAATACAAGGCACTTTCTCTTCCAAACCTCCAAAAACTCGGACTTGGTAATATAGTGGATATACTGCATGTTCCTCCTTCCAAATCACCACATGCCTGTTATGGAAAACTGAGGGAATTATCACCGGGCAAGGATTCTGTTACGGGTCACTGGGAACTTATGGGTGTAATTCTTAATAAACCGTTTCCCACATTTCCAGATGGTATCCCTCTTGATATGATTAATAGGTTTGAGAAGGCTATCAATAGAAAGGTTATAGGGGGTCAACCCATCTCCGGAACTGTAATTATTGAACAATTAGGTAAAGAGCACATAAAAACCGGTTATCCAATTATTTATACATCAGCAGATTCAGTCTTTCAGATTGCCTGTCATAAGGATATTATGCCCTTAGATGAATTATATCGGATGTGCGAAACAGCAAGAAAATTATTTCTTGACATAGGAAGGGTTATAGCCAGACCATTCACTGGCAAGGTGGGCGACTTCAAGAGAACACCTGAAAGAAAGGATTACTCACTCACTCCTCCCTATCCAACACTCCTTGATATACTGAAAGATAATGGATTTCCTGTTGTTAACATAGGAAAGATAGACAACCTCTTTGGAAATAGAGGTTTTACAGATTCCTTCCACACCAAAAATAACAGTCATGGTATGAAAACTGTCTTGAATGTTATGGATAAAATAGATAGAGGTCTAATATTTACAAACCTCATAGACTTTGATATGCTCTGGGGACACCGTAATAACGTGGAGGCATTTGCCAAAGGACTTATGGATTTTGACGAATGGCTGCCTTCTTGTCTGGAAAAATTAAAAAGGAATGATATACTCGTTCTAACTGCTGACCATGGTATCGACCCCACTACTCCATCAACTGACCATTCAAGAGAGTATGTACCAATAATCATAACAGGCGAAAGAATAAAGAAGGGAATAGACCTGAACACAAGGAATATGAGCGACCTTGGAGCCTCACTTGCAGAATATTTTGGAGTAGCGATAGAAAATGGTATAAGCTTTTTGAAGGAGATAATACAAGATTAGGTGATAGGTGGAATGTTGGATGTGAAATGTTGGGTGTTTAAATAAAGTAGCGAGTAGCCAGTCCCGATGGAATAGTATAAACATTCAACGGGATAAATAGTGAGTAGCGAGTAGTAAGGACATAAAAGAAAAGGCAGGAGGGACTTCCCAGTCGCGATAAGTACGTGAAATGTTGAAGTGCTCAGACCGACCCTTCTGACTGGCATAAATTGAATTTGTACCTACAATTAATAGCAAATATCTACGTACATCCATATCGAAATTTAAATTTTTATTCATTTTGCATTTTACATTTTGATATTTGATTTTATATAGGGGGATTTATGGATATAAAGGGAAATAAAAATATATCCCGTGTAACAGTCCACGGAATAACTGACAAACCAGGAGAAGCAGGAAAGCTTTTCGACATACTTGGAGAGCACAGTATAAATATAGAATTAATATCCTACAGTCCTGCTCCTTCTAAAACCATGGATGTCTCTTTTGCGGTTACTGCAAATGACCTCGATAATGTTGTTGGTATACTCAAAGAACGCTATCCCCAGAGAATATCCTTTGATAAGGGGGTGGCATTGCTCTCCATTTATTCTGAGGGCCTTTCAAACAAACCTAAGATAGCAGGAGAAATATTCTCTACATTGGGCAATAACGATATAAATATTGACCTGATAAGTACATCCATGAACTCTATATCTCTTGTAATAAAGGAGAGATATCTTGAAAGAGTAATAGAACTTCTAAAAGGGATTGAATAATCTCAGATTATCTTTAAACATGAGGAATACCAAAGAAAATAGTATATCAGGTTATCAGGTAATCAGTTGGAAGGATATCAGATTATCAGGATATCATGTAGAAGAAAAAAGTATATCAGGAGATCAGGATACCTGCCTGCGGTAGGCAGGTCAGGTGATCGGGTCATCAGGAGATCAGGGTATCAGGTAGAAGAAAAAGCATATCAGGGGATCAGGATATCAGTAGGAGGGTTATCAGAAGATCAGGGTATCAGTCACACTCTGCTGGGATTTGATTCTATTATGCTGGCATAACAGATGCAATTTAACATCTGTTGAATTTATTGAAGCGAAGTGTAAATCCCTAGTTTGTAGAAAGGTAGAGAGAAAGAGATTGTGTGGGTGTAGGAAGTTAACTTTCTGATACATTATCTTACCTTTAACAGCTTCTGTGTTGCAATGTATTCCCCAGTAGTAAACCGAAGAAAATACACTCCACATGAAACTGTCCTTCCCAGATTATCTTTTCCATCCCAGACTACCTCATAAGGTCCTGAGCACAGTAGATCGTTTACAAGAACTTTTACCTCTTGTCCTAATGCATTATATACTTTTATAACAACCCCAATTTTTTCAAATAAGGCAAATTGGACCATTATACCAGAATCGAAAGGATTGGGAATACTTTTCAGCTCGATCTCCTTTTGAAGTGAATCCTCCAAAGACTCGATACCTGTAACAGTATGTTTTGAGTACCAGATATCTCCTGAAGCCCATACAAGATGAAAAGTTCCTATACCTGCCGTAAGTGAAGGGAGTACACCATCAGGACCCACAATACATCCGGCAGAATCCCATATTGTATCATTGAAGAATCTATAGTATCTGCATCCCCATACTACACATCCCAGTCCATTAGAAGGTTCTATAGCAATATCAGGTCTTCCTGCGTGATTGCCTTCATATATAAGATATGGCTCTGACCAGGTTTCTCCATTATAACGAGTATAATAGATACCATTATAGTTCCATTTCTCAGCAACTACATGAGGATGATCTTCTATATCTATAACAATATCCGCCTCTGCCATATGTTTTCCTTCTATCCTCAATATATCCACTGGAGATGTCCATGAGATACCATTATATCTTGAATATTGAATCCAGTAGTCTAATTCTGAACCTGTACCACCATAGTGCCCCCACACCACATGAGTATATCCACTGGAGTCTACATCAGTATCTGGCCAAAAGTTTTTTTTCTCTCCTATACCATTTGTAATTCTTTGAGGCTCCTGCCACGATTCTCCATCATACATACAGTAATATACCTCACACCTTCCAGTAGTATTATCATGCCAGACAAGGTGTATTCTACCATATCTGTCAATTGCAGTTCTTGGACCTGTCGAACCGCCAGGAGTGTTTGAAATATTAACAGGTATACTCCAGGTATCTCCATCACAATACGACCAGTATATCTCACTTGAATTGCAATCCCAAACTACATGGATACGACCAGTACCATCAACTTCTATGTCAGGAGCATACAATGGCCACCATAACTCGTTTCTCGAAATATCAATAGGCTCAGACCAGAAGAGTCCATCGTAATGTGTATAAAAGATCTTTCCTATCTCCAAATAATCCTCAGACCATACTACATATACATCTCCGTCATTATCAGTTGTTATAGCAGGATAGTTGCTCCTTTCTGGAGTATTCGCTATATTATCAGCTTCTGTCCATGCTAATATAAATACAGGACTACATAAGCCTATACAAACCCATATTATATATTGAAATCTTATCATTGTAAAAAATAATCAATTCCTGTAATCACATACTGGTATTATGGACGCAATTTAACATCTCTGGAATTTAAGATGGAGAAAGAGATTGTGAAGCTTTTAGGAACTTGGGTTTTCAATGAGCTATCTCACCTTTAACAGTTTTCTGGTTAAAGTGTTTTCCTCGGCATCGAGCTTAAGAAAATATACTCCACATGGAACTGTCTTCCCAAAATTATCTCTTCCATCCCATACTACTTGATGAAGACCCGAGTGCTGGAAGTTATCTACAAGAATAGTTATCTCCTGTCCTAATAAATTATATACTTTAAGAGTAAACCTACTATCGTCAGGTAAAGTGTATTTAATCGTAGTTTGAAGATTGAATGGATTAGGAAAGTTCTGTGTTAAAATAAAACTCTTGGTCAACTTGGTGTCTTCATCTATAGCTTCCCATCCTCCTGTATTGGTATATAAGATTATACCACTATCTCCTACTACCCACCCATAGTCTGAATCAACAAAGTATACATCATTTAAATCTTTAGTTACTCCAGAATTTTGAGAAATCCAATTAGAACCTCCATTGTATGTATGTAATATTTTGCCATTATTTCCTATAACCCAACCTAAATGGTCATTTTTAAAAATAACATGTTTAAGATCTACTATACTACCAGAAGTTTGAGCAATCCAGCTTTCACCACCATTTGTGGTATATAAAATTGTACCAGAGTCTCCCACAGTCCATCCTTTATCATTATCAAAAAAATAGATACCATGAAGGCACAATCCAGTTCCAGAAGTTTGTACATTCCAGGTTTCTCCCCCATCAGCAGTGTGTAAGATAGTTCCAGAATCTCCTGCTGTCCAGCCTTTGTAGTTGGATAAAGTGTCCTCATCCTTTTCCTCAATGCCACTTGAAATATCAATAAAACAAACACTGTTAAGTTTATTAGTAATCTCTGAGATTTGAGAATTCCAGGTACCTCCCCCGTTATTTGTATATAAGATTACACCTGAATCTCCCACTACCCAGCCATTGGTAGAATTGATGAAACAGACACTGTTAAGGTCTGAGTTGACTCCTGAATTAAGGGTACCCCAGTTGTTTCCTGCATTTGGAGTATATAATATTGTACCATTCTTTCCTACTACCCAGCCTTTATTATAATCTGCAAAATAAACACAGTGAAGGTTATTAGTGGTAATAGCACCCAATGGAACCCATTGAGTTCCTCCGCTTGTAGTACGCATGATTATACCACTATCTCCAACTACCCAACCTCTCAGTGTATCAACGAAATAACCACTATTCATGTCATTCAAAATTTCACAAACTTGTTCTGTCCATGTACTCCCAGCGTCTGCTGTATGTATGATTTTGCTATCCTCACCAACTGCCCAGCCATTTTCTCTATCAGTAAAATAGATACTATATAAGAAATAATTTATGGTATTATAATCATGCCATATGTTTCCACCATCTGATGTATAGAAGAGACCAGAGGTGCCCACTATCCAACCGGTGATGGAATCAGTAAAAAAGACATCTTGTAATAGTTGGCTATTCACAGTGTCTTGGGTTGCCCAGGTATCACCTCCATTTCCGGTATGCATGATTGTTCCCCTGAATCCCACTGCCCAACCAATATTTGAATCGATAAAATGGACACCCCAAAGGCTCCTGTTACCTTGATGAAGTTGAAGATACCAATCATCACCCCCATTGATGGTATGCAGGATTTTTGGAGTGGCAGTATGGCTGCACTTATCTAATGCACCTACAAATCCAACCGCCCAGCCAGTTAGTGAATCTGTAAACCACACATCCCTAAGACGGTAACCAGGACATTGCTCATACCAATTTAAGCCTCCATCAGTTGTATGTCTAATTGTGTATTCACCAACAACCCATCCTGTATTGATGTCCGTGAAAAAAACACTATACAAATCTCTACTTGTCCCAGAATTTTGGACAAGCCAAGTGATACCACCATTGGTCGTATGTAAGATTTTACCCCATCCCCCAACAGCCCATCCATTATTTGTATCAACAAAGTGAACACCTTCAAGATATTTGTAAAGTCCTGATGCTTGAAAAACCCAGTGTTTACCACCATCATTTGTGTAGTAAATTTTACCAGTTCCATCTATCCATCTACTTCCAACAGCCCAACCATTATTGCAATCAGTAAAATAAACACTGCGAAGAACTAAAGGATCTGGATTTTGTTCTATCCATGGTTGTGCATGGATTGTAAATGTCGCAAGTATTAGTCCTTGTGTAATAAATAAAAGTCTCAGCATGAAACCTCCTTTCTCTTTCTAAAGAAATATTCTAGCCTCTTATATGTGCAACCAAAAATCAAGGTTGAAGATTTAATCATATATTAAATATACTAATGCTCTACAAGAACAGCTATAAAAAATCAGGGAATTCTATATATGAACAAATGATATCATTTTATCAGAACTATCTTACCTGATTTTTTTGTTTGTGCTGTTTCCAGAACATAGAAATAGACGCCTGCACTCACCTCTGGAATCCATGATATTTCATAAAATCCAGCAGTCTTTCTTTCATTAATCAGTAAGTCAACCAGGCGACCCATTATATCATATATTTGTAGAATAACTATAGCATTTTCTGAAAGATTCAAATGAAAAATTGCATTATTTTTCACAGGATTTTCTTTTAGAACAATAGAATAATATTCAGTATTAAAAGGAGATTCTTCTATCCCTAAATTATCCTCCAGAACATAAACTGCACCACCTTCGTAACAAGTGATATATATCCTATTGTTGTTGGGATTTACAGCAACTCCATAAGGTTTCTTACCTACAGGAACTATATCTAATACTGAGTTATTCACCCCATCAATCACATGGACATTATTGCTACCCTCGTTGGCTACATATATCCTATTGTTATTTGGATTTACAGAAATAGAACGAAGATAATCTCCAGATTCTATCGTAGTTATAAATGAATTAGTTATTCCATCAATTACAGAAATGATACCGTTCTCTAAATGATGAGAAACATAGATTCTACCAGTATTTGGGTTAACACAAATATCATAAGGATTACTATTGACTGCAAATGCAGCTATAACTGAATCACTTGTTCCGTCTATCGTATAAACGCTACTACTTAAATTATTTACTACATAGATATAGTTAATACTTGGATTTAAAGAAACAGCATAAGGTTGATCACTTACTTCTATTGAGGTAATAATCGAATTGTTAGTCCCATCAATTACTGACAAATTTGAACTGTCAGGGTAATGTGTGATATATGTCACATATATTCGGTTAGTGAGTGGATTAACAGAAACATCGTAAGAAATATAACCGATTGTTACTGTATCTATAACAAGATTGGTTAAACCATCAATCACTGAGAAAATCCTACTACCCTGTATAGTATAGATTCGATTAGTATTTGGATTAACACAAACACTGCGAGGTTTATCATCTAACCATATTGTATCTGAGATTGAATGAGTTGCACCATCAATTACAAAAATATTATTATAGTCTTCGCTTGTTACATAGACACGATTAATATTCGGATTAATAGCAATATCACAAAGACGAATACCAGTTGTTATCGTAGTATTGACTGAATCAGTTGTTCCATCGATCACAGAAATGTTATTGCTTTTTGTATTTGTCACATAGATGCTGTTAGTATTTGGATTTATAGTAACACCGCAGGGAGAGTTGCCGACTCTCACTGTATCTACCCAACTATTAGTTGCTCCATCGATTACACAAATATCGTTATAACTCTCGCTTGCTGCATAAATACGATTAGTAATGGGATTCACAGAAATGCCTTTGAGATAATGATGTACTTCTATCATAGCAATAACAGAATTAGTTGCTCCATTAATAACGTATACATTATCATAACCACCCCAACCATGAGTATGTGCAATATAAATACGATTAGTATTTGGATTTATACAAACTCCCCAGGGAAACCCGGTAACTGGTATCACTGCGATAACCGAATTAATTGTCCCATCAATTACAGTAACATTCTGGTTATGAAAGCTGTGATGAGTTACATAGATACGGTTCGTATTGGAGTTCACAGCAATAAGAGAAGCAGATCTACCAATTTCTATTGTATCTATAACTGTATAAGTTTCTGCATTAATCACAAAGATATTTCCTGTACTCCATGTTGGATTCGTCGAAACATAAATGCAATTATTATTTGAATTAAATGCAATCCCACTAATGTTATGGTTCAGTAGTATTGTATCTACAACCAAATTAGTCATTCCATCTATTACAGAAATCAAATTATTATGGGTTACATATATGAGATGGGTATTCTGATCTATACATAGATGACAAGCGTTTTCCCCTATTGTTATTGTGGCGATTATCTCATTGGTTATTCCTTTGATTACAGATACATTCCAAGTATCCAGATTAGTTATGTAAATGCGATCCAATATTGTATCAACTGCGATTTCAAAAGGAAAAAGACCATTTCCTGCTCTTGGTCCGAACCAGATAATATCTTCGACTGTAACCTGAGCTCTTAAATAAGTCGGGCACAGAAAAACAAACAATATCGATATCAGTATATATATTTTTTTATTCATAAACAGATTCTCAGAATTTTATAAGCTTTTTGGTTGGACAACTGATTGTCCCACTGGTTATTTCAAGTCGTATAAAATATACTCCTGATAGTACTTCATTCCCCTGTGTATCTCTCCCATCCCAGACAACTTTGAGAGGAGTGAAGGGAGATGAGGGAAGAGGGATGGTACGGATGAGACGACCAGTGAGGTCATAAATGTTTATGGAGTGCTGTGACCATGTCACAGCAGCATCAACATGGTTGATGCACTCCAAACTGATAACTGTATTATCCCTGAAAGGGTTTGGATATATTTCTAAAAAGTCATTGTTATTACTTATATCCTCTTCGATTCCTACAACTGTACCTGATATATATACATCGTCGATCCAGAAGTTCGCAGTTTCTCCGTCTCCATGCATATAAATATATGCAAGTGCATAAAACTTGATACCATCCACAATGTTGGTAGAATCGTAAATTTTCTCCCACTTTGTCCATACTGGATTGTTCCCTAGAGTAAACCATTCTCTTACATACTCTCCATTTATCTTTATGTAGATTGCGAATGAAGTACAACAAATGTCATATCCATAACCCACGTTTTGGAAAATAACTTTGCATGTACAACATTTTACTGGGTGTATTTCCTGATATAAATATATATACGCTGCTTCATTCCAACAAGTTGATGCAATTAATTTACAACTTTGAGGATGTGAGTAGTATCTATCCGTATCTGGTATTGCACTAATATACCCATCACCTGAGTCACCCGTAACTGTCCATCCAGTATCCCAGGGAGTCTCATCAAAGCCTGGATTTATAATAAGATTTTCGGCAACCGCAGAAACAACAAAAAAAGATAAATATAAGAGAATTAATACATTCCTCATCTTGTTTCTCCTTTTGTCTGTTATATGAGGAGTATTGGCTGGGTCATGTTAAGATTTAATAGTATAAAAAAATAAGTTTTAATCCTGTTCATCCTGTATATCCTGTCTAAAAAAAGACAAATTTGACAGGATTGACTGGATATACAGGATAATTATAAATAAAAAGAATAAAAGAAAAAGTCTTAATCCAGTCCACCCTGTATTTCTGGGTCTGACCCCATATCACGATTATAAAATAAATCTATTTTACTACCAAAAACTTCCTTGTTCCTGAGAACTCGCCTGCAACCATCATAAGGAAATAGACACCCGATGCAAGTCCATCTGTGTTTAATTTAAGTGTATGATTTCCAGAATTAAATCTTTTATCTGCAAGCATACTCACAAGTGAACCTGTTATATCATATACTTTCACGGATACATACTCCTTCTTAGGTATACTGAAGTTGATCGTAGCAGAACTCAAAAGTGGATTTGGTGTAACTATAGGAAGGTCATAAACAGACTCAACTGGTTCCTCCTCCACTCCAACACCAAACCAGTTAGTTATATTCTCAATGAATATATTCTGTGCAATTGTATCTGTTACGGCGTGGAATGGGAAATAGAGGAAGATAACCTTAAAGCCATAAGTTGCATCCTCATATCTATATCCGAGAATATTTCCTTCATCATCAAAAAATATTGGTACACAATCCTCATTAATCTCAGTAAAAATACCAATCCAGGTTCGCTGTAAAGAAGAACTACAATCAACTGTTAATTCATTGGATAAACCCATAGTTAGAATATCAGTATTATCAACAGTCACAGTGAATGGCGATAATAAGATATAATCATCATCACCTGCATATGCCTTCAAATAATCTCTGAGAGGATGTGGTGATGGGGGTGCTTCCCACTCCCTATATCCAAGACCATAACCACCACCAGGTATATCCTGTCCCCCGAGAAAGAGACATCCACCATTGTCCATGAAGTCCCTGAAAGCCTGGGTATGGGACCAACCGGGTTCATAGCTATCGGCAAAGGTGTAACCAGTGAAAGCAAGCCAGGAAACAGCCCTTGCACCTGCACCTGTTGTATAGAAGTTTGTTACTATACTATCAGCAATGCCGCCCTCATACTCCCACCATAAATCCCATGGCAGACCTTTAAAGGCATTATGTATACCCATGACACCAAGGGCCTCATCTGCCTCTATATAGAGAAGACCAAAGTTGGGTGTACCTGCACCCACCTTATAAACGTATGAATGACTTATACCGGTATATCCAGACATAAATGTTAATTGTACCCAATATGTAACTTCAGCAACAGGTGTTTGTCCGGGTATTGTACCATGCAACCAGGTATGTTCAAATGGATAATTAGTATGCACTGAATCCTGTACAAGTGGCACCACCATGGTGCCTCCATCATTTACTGTATATTTAAGAAACGCTGAGTCTGGATATATGCCCAAACTCTCAGGATGGGGGTGAAAATCATCAACATAAACATGTACGATTCTGTCTTGAGTTGAATATGTTCCTCTTAGCTCTTCTACATAACAATCTAAATATTCCGTCCAGTAAACCTTCACAAGTGCCCTTACCCAGAAAAGATGCCAGGAAGAATACCAGCCAGGACCGTTGGTCTCCGGACCTGCACCACCTTGCTTCCAGCATACAGCATGATATGGGGGATTAACACCTGCATCTATCCTTGTTGAATGGCTTAATGAATCACCTATTACAGTACCAGCCCAAAAGGCATCCGTACCTATATCAGGTGTACCAGGGACAGCAAGTGTATCCCACTGAAAGGCTTCAGTAAATGGAAAGTCAAATTCACCTGTTGCAAAAATAGTTCCAATGGCACTTGGTCCAGGCATAGCTGTAGCAGCGTGATACTCATCATAGTCATTAAGGGTAACTCCATCAGGGACGTCTGCTGCAATTCCCCAGTAGGTATATAGACCTTCATCCTCAAACATGTATTTGCAGAAGTGCACCTCGACGAGGGTACAGGCTGCAGGCGGTTCGAAGAATACACCCAGTGTGTCACCAGCATAGAGTCCACTAAGGTAATAGTTGCTCTCACCACCATCATACTGCAGGAGCCACCATGCCCAGTCCTTGTCAGTGGGTATTATTTTACTTGGTTTACCAGGTATAGCTGGTAAAAGGTATACCTCTCTGGATTTTGCGTAAATATTCCCTACAAAACTGCTGCTTGCAAGCAAAATTACGAATATTATTTTGCTTAGTATCTTCATAATATTCTTAACTAAAATGATTTTATCTTATCTGGAGTTTTATGGCTTTAGGACAAACAACTCTGCAGGGATAGGTGTTAGAGGTATACCTCAGTTAATTATCTGTATAGCTAACTATTTACCTTCCAGTATCGACTTTAGTCTTATTTCAGGTTGGATTTCTGGACAGAATAATTCAGTTCCCGGGGATAAATCATTTGGAATATATCTGCATCGTCTAAATGCTTATATACAAATTATAATACAAAAGGTGACAGAAGTCAAGAAAAAAATACTATAAAAAAGGTAATTTAATTAAAGCATTGTTACTATCATATCCTTATAAACCTTTAATTTTCCTTGCTATTACTATGACGAAATGGGAAATTAAGGGATGTGCTGCTAACGTATAATCCCGTGAACTATAAGTCCTGTCATAAACAGCGATATTAGAAATCTCATAAGAGAACCTGCAAAGAAACCGAGCACTGCTCCTAATCCAGCTTTTATACTAATTTCAACTTTCCCTGTCCTGATTAATTCTCCTATAAAGGCACCTATAAATGGACCTATAAGTAAACCTATAATATTACCTACAAGAAAACCTATAACTGCACCGAGTACTGCTCCTATCATACCAAAAATTGAAGCACCAAGTTTTTTGGCTCCTATAGAGGTGGCAATATAATTTACAACGAGAGAAAATGCAGTCAGTACAGCGAGGATAACATATATAACAATGCCAATTCTATCGAAACCGAAACCAAAACCATAAACTATAGCACCCAACAATACCAGAGGCTCTCCGGGTAGAAATGGAACTATTGAGCCAACTATACCTGTTATTATTAAAAATACAGTTATTATTGAGATAAATATTTGCATAATTTATTATGGTCTTACATTCTTATAATCAGCTTTTAATTCGATTATAAAATATATAATTTTATGTCGTCCTAAAGTTTTATGATGATAAAAAATTTAGCAATGTAAAGCTATCTACAATCAGCCACGTCAAGGCGGGGCAATCCAAAGTATCGGGACTGACCTGATCCAATCTGGCGGGGGAAGTTCCCGCCTTTGGCGGGATCCCGCTATAGCGGTGACCCTCCTACAATAAGTAGGTGAGATTGCCACACTGCATTACCAAGGTAATGCACTCCACAGCTTCAATTGAAAGCTAAAGTAATACACCCGTTCCTGCTATAATAGAAACGGGTGAAAATTACTATTCGTCACTAAAAATATAATATTTTAATGTATCATTCAAGTTCTTCAACATTTACTAATCCACCAAAAGCCAATCCAATAGAAAAGGAAGGGCCATTAATTCCAAAATCAGGCTCATTTTTTAACATTGAACCATCCTCAAGCTGCCAATCGCCACCAAATTGACGTAGATAACTTCCCTTTGCATATATCACAATAAATTCTCCAAATCTAAATATAGCGCCTAATCCCAATGAACCAATAAAACCACCTGAACTTATGGAAGTTGTTCTCCCTGCACCATCAGGAGTAAGAATATCATCGAAGTCTACATCGCCCAAATCAGGTCTTAAATAAATTGTGGTTCCTCCACCTCCAATACCAAACAATGGAAAAATGGCTATCTTACTTCCAAGCGGAAATAGATAACCAGCCTCAAATAAGCCATACCCCATATTTATTTTGATACTTACAGAGTCACTCTCCGTTTTTATACCTCCACCAGCACCCGAGCCACCAATCACCACATTTCTAATAATTCCATAACCTCCACCACCCCAGATATAAACCACATCTTCAATCTCATTTACACCATTAGCAGCAAACCTTTCATTTATGTCTTTTGTATCAAATGAAAATCTACCAAAGGAAAAACCTCCCAAACCACCGTTAATCTCATAGCCCCAGAGACAGACAGCAGAAAGCGAGAGTATCAAAACCAATGTTACTCTTCTCATAATTCCTCCTGGTATAATATTCAGTTGTGTGCAAAACTTAACCACAGAGGGCACAGAGAGATAATATTTATTTTTCTCTGTGTACTCAAATTCACTATCAGCGTTTTTCTTGCTTGTAGCTCACCTCTGGTAAACTTTGGGTTCAATAGAAGAGAGCACAGAGGTTTTCTATTTTTTTCTTAATTTTCTACCTCAAAGATACTCCCTGCCCCGCCAAAGGCGGGGTGTGGTTTTTTATATTCTTTCAGATTAATTTAAAAAAAGGTAGCTTTTCCACCTCTCATCAGGTATGTTTATGGGATTTTGATATAAGAAGAAATAATGGGGACGTTTGGGTATCTTTCTAAGTTTCATTTCAGCCTCCTTCAGTGTTCGATTACCCTTGCGGTTATTACAATAGGTACAGGAACAAACAAGATTCTCCCATGAGTCATCTCCCCCTCTTGTCTTTGGTATTACATGATCACAGGTCATCGTTATACCCTTTTTTCCACAGTATTGGCAGGTATATTTATCCCTCTTCATAATATTCTTTCTCGTAAGTGGTATTGCTGGTCTTCTTAAATGTATATAGCTCTGAAGTCGAATAATACTGGGGCTATCAAATGCAGTACTTGGTGTATGAATTTGCCATCCAAAAGCCTCAATAATCTCTGCTTTCCCAAGCCATAATAAAATTACAGCCCTTCTCATCCTTGTTACAGATAGGGGTTCAAAGTTTTGATTCAATACCAAAACAGGCGTTTTCATTTTATTGTGCACTCTATCTCTCATTATTCGCCCTCATCCCACCATTTCTCCTCTTCTGCCTTCTTCAACTGGGTCCGTGCTCTATCTATACCCTTTGTCGCATAATCAACCCAATGAGCTTCCTGTGTTAGACCCTTTATTTTATTATATTCATTGATCGCTCTCTGATAATTCGTAATTGCAGAACCCCAGTTTTTTGCCTTAAACGAGGCGTCTGCTCTTGACATATAAAGGTCACCAGACAGAGCAACCAGAATAGCATCGCCTGGCGAAATCCTGAATCCCCTTTCCAGTTCTGTAGAAGCTTCATTCCACCTCTTAAGTTTTACAAGTAAATCAATTAGATGATAACAGTAACTCGACTGAAGAGAATCTATCTCTATTGCCTTCTTATAACTCATAACAGCATCATCGTATTTCTTTTCATCTACATATACATTACCCAATCTCAGCCAACACGGTGCATATTCAGGTGATTGTTCAACTACATAACCATACTGTTCTCTGGCGGACTCACACTTGCCTATTGCAGCATAAGCATCCCCCAGGAAAATCCTTATATCAAAGTCCTCTGGATGCTTCACTAATACTGTCTCAAGTTCTATTATTCCCTCTTCATACCTATCAAGCTCTATATATAACTTACCCAAATTATATCTTATACTCAAATCATCAGATGCTAATTCTTTGGCTTTTTCATAGTAATTAATTGCCTCATCCAGGTTATCCATCTTTTCAAATACATAACCTTTACCATAAAAGACCTGCCCATCATTGGGATTAATCAAAAGAGCCTTATCGTACTGCTCTAACGCAAGTTCGTATCTCATCTGGTCAGTATACATTCTACCAAGACCATGGTAGCCTTTAGGTTCATCCGGAAGAACCCTGGTGAGATTTAAATAAGTATTTTCTGCTTCTCCATACTCGTTCTTCTTTATATATGTCTTTGCAAGGTCCAAATACGCATCTACAAATGCAGAACTCTCGGCAATAGCCTGCTTATAATTCTTTATGGCGTCATCGTATTGGCCGTTCTTAAAATATTCAAATCCAGACGAATGATATTTCTTCGCCTCTGATACACCAGTCTTTTCCTCCTTTGGTAGTTCTTCAGCTTCTGGTAGCGGGGCACAGCCGATTACCAACAAGAGAATAAGACATATAACACCTATTATCCACTTCATATTGCCTCCTGTTAAATTTTACAATAAATTAACTACAGTCTAACCTTAGAACACATCTGGGCACTTCTCTTATTTCTATTTGGCGTTTCTAATAAACCCAGGGGGTGAATCATCCCTCTTTCAAAATCCTATTTTTCCCTGATTGGTGAACGCTCACTAATAAGTGTGTTTCTACTATCTTTTGCCCTTACTGAAATGAAATAGGTTAATTCTGGTTCCATTGTTCTATAAACAGGCTCTTCAGAAAACGAGGATAACACATTATCCCAATCAGAGATAATTTCAGCCCTGCAGAACACCTGCGTTT
The DNA here is from genome assembly GCA_023129165.1 of Caldifarciminota bacterium. Classification (GTDB taxonomy): domain Bacteria; phylum Hydrothermota; class UBA3073; order UBA3073; family UBA3073; genus JAGMCL01. The sequence continues at coordinate 44,738 of JAGMCL010000096.1, forward strand.
TAGACACATTGGAAACTTCTGCCCTCAGCTCAAAACCTGCTACTGGATCAGGAGCATAATAAGAAGGAAATTCAATTAGACTCGAAAGCGCCTCTTCATACCTGTCTATAGTGTCCCCTCCCATGGTAACCTCTATGAAATAAGGATGAAGTAATGAATCCAGGTCGATGTCCTGAGAAGGATAATAACCATATTCTCTCCTGTAATCCTCAATGGAATTTGCCATTTGCCGCAAGGTTATATTTGCCTGCAGAATGATAGCTGAAATTTGTACTACCTTAATCATAGTCTTTTCATATATCGCAATTATTGCCTTAGCCCTTTTAAGAGATTGAATCCCTTTTTGGAGAATGGCAGCATCCTCTTTCTGTATTTCAAGAGACCTATATTGATTAATATTCTGCTTTACATCTTCTAAAATCTGTATCTGTTTTTCATCCAATTCAGTCTCACTGAGTATAGCTTCTATGTCTCCAATCTCCCTTTCAGGTAGAACAACCTGGGTCTGTGCAACCGTCTGGTGAGTCAGGGTTGCCTCATAAACCTTGAATGTTTCAGATATCGCATCTACCTTATCTATGACATCTGATTTCCTTAAAGTATCGAACTCTAATTCCAAAAGCATTCCACCAAATATAAGCAGTGAATGTATTGTTTCTTTTCCCCTATCTATCAGGTCATCTTCAATCTTCGAGACAAGAGAATCGGGATTTATACTTTTCAGTAAGCCAATTATTATATCAAATTCTTCATCGGCTTTAATATCTACTGACGATAATTCACCTGCCTCCAGGCTAAATCCATATTGAGATATGAGATTTTCAATATTCTCTATATGAGATACCAATACCTCCTGTGAAGATGAATCTAACAAAGGCTCTACCTGTCTCCTGACATTTGCAATCAGGTTTGTTGCTTTTTCTAGCTGATTACTTGCATTATCTATATTTGCAGAATGTAATGGTGCATCTTTGTTCTCCTTAAACCTAACCTTCAAAAAATATGGTCGAAGGGCGACTTCCAGATCTGTACCTTCCTCTGGGTAGGTTACATGGTCAACCCAGTATTCCTCGAGGGCATTTCTTATACCCTTCAAGTTTCTCTCAGCATCGGTTATCATTGCCATATCACGGTAGCCTCCGCCACCCTGACATGAAAGAAACATCAACATTACAACAGACAGCGGTAGGATTCTCCTGTACATATCCCTCCCCTGTTAATATAATTACTTTAAATAAGCCAATCACAGAGAATTTAATCCATTCATTTCCTTTAAACTCTTTGTAACCACCTGTAATATAAACACTCTGAAAATAAATTTGCTTCCGAATTTTTGTGGAGCTGACGGGATTCGAACCCGTGACCTCTTGACTGCCAGTCAAGCGTTCTCCCAGCTGAACTACAGCCCCAGATATTGTTAAGCACTTATGCAGACTTCTTGTATTTTGTGTACTCTGGTTGTCCTTTCTTAAGTATAACTTCAGGCGTTATTACACACCTCTTTATACCTCTCTTTGATGGGAGTTCATACATTATATTAAGCATTGCATCTTCAATAATGGTTCTTAATGCTCGGGCACCTGTACTTTTCTCCATAGCAAGTCTCGCAATACATTTGAGGGCTTTATCCTTAAATTCAAGTTCAACCCCTTCTATTTCAAAGAGCTTTTCATACTGCTTCTTGAGTGCATCCTTTGGTTCCTTAAGTATTCTTACAAGGTCTTTCTCACCAAGAGGTTTGAGTGTGGTACATACAGGTAATCTTCCAACAAATTCAGGTATAAATCCAAACTGCACTAAGTCTCTTGGTTCAGGACGTATAAGTGTTTGACCACTCTTCTTATCCTCATCAGTCATCTTAAATCCGACCCGTGATTTACCAAGCCTTCTCCTGATGATATCTTCCAGTCCGTCAAAAGTGCCACCGCATATAAATAGTATATTTTTCGTATTCACCTTTATAAGGGGTTGTTCCGGATGTTTTCTTCCACCATGTGGGGGAACACTCGCTATACAACCCTCCATAATCTTCAGTAGTGCCTGCTGGACTCCCTCTCCAGAAACATCTCTTGTTATCGATGGAGAATCTGTCTTTCTCGTAATCTTATCTATCTCATCTATATATATTATTCCCTTTTCTGCCTTTTCTATATCAAAATTACAGGATTCACATAGTCTAAGAATAATATTTTCCACATCCTCCCCAACATAGCCAGCTTCTGTTAGAGATGTTGCATCAGATATGGAGAATGGAACCTTCAGAAACCTTGCAAGGGTTTCAGCAAGAAGGGTCTTTCCAACTCCTGTTGGTCCTATCAATAGTACGTTGCTTTTCGATATATCATATCCACTAACATTATGATATACCCGTTTATAGTGGTTATAAACTGCAACCGAAAGTATCTTTTTTGCATAATCCTGACCAATAACATAATCATTAAGATACCTGTTTATACCTATTGGGGTAAATTCGGGTTTTAATGTTTCTGTTTTGTATTTGGGAATATGCTCAGAGAACTTCCTTATACAACTATAACATATATTTGCATAAGGTCCTGAAACGATATTCTCTCTCTTGACACCACAAAATGAACATGTTTTATACATATAATGTTTCTTTTATAAATTCTGATTAGTTATTTACTTCTTTTTTTTATTATCACTTCATCAATTATACCATATTCCTTTGCCTCTTTAGCATTCATCCAGAAATTCCTATCAGTATCACGTTTAATCACCTCAACATCCTTGCCTGTATGAAAAGCAAGTATCTGATTTAGCTCATCTCTGACCCTCGTGACCTCTCTTGCATGTATAGCCAGATCAACGGCCTGCCCTGATATACCACCCATAGGCTGATGTATAAGAACCCGGGCGTGTGGAAGAGTGAACCTCTTTCCTTTTGTCCCAGAGGCAAGTATTATGGCGCCCATAGAGGCTGCCATTCCCATGCATATCGTTGAGACATCTGCACTGATATACTGGATTGTATCGTATATTGCAAGCCCACAGGATGTAATTCCTCCCGGGCTATCTATATATAGATGTATATCCTTTTTGTGGTCTTCCGCCTCAAGAAATAACAGTTGTGCTACTATACACGAAGCTATGGACTCTGTTATCTCACTACCGAGGATTATTATTCTGTCCTTCAACAGCCTGGAAAATATGTCGTAGGCTCTTTCCCCCCTACTTGTAGATTCAACAACTATTGGTACGAGATTCATTAAAGCCCTCCTACCTTGATTTTTTACAATCAGATATTAGTAATTATCCTTGGTTTTGGTTCGTCCTTTTTGTCAAAAGAACCTCTTGTTTCAAGGTCTCCTGACATATCAGTCTTTTCTGTGTATTTGACCATGGCTTCCTCAACCAACTTATTAACAACCTTTCCTCTTCTAAAATATGCCCTCAGATACTCACGGCGATCAGAATCTTTGAAAATCGTTCTAATCTCTGCTGGTTTAAGAGAATCCTTTAATAAATCCTTTAATTCATCATCTGTTACAGCTATATTCTCGTTATCTGCTATTATTGTAAGAATTGTCCTGACCTTTGCATTCCATTTTGCTCTTTGAGATATTTCCTTATCATCTATAGGTTCGATTTTATTATTTTTAATGTCATCCTTCAAGCCATCAAGAGCTATATCAATAAACACCTTTGGAGGTTCGAACTGATGCCTCTCCACAAGTTCGTTAAGTACCAAACCAGGCAGCAACCCTTTAACCTGATTATCTAATCTCTCAATGAGATTATCTCTTACGTTTTCTCTTAGTTCCTTAATGCTTTTAAACCCGCATACTTTTGCAAATTCATCATCAACTGAGGGAAGCTTTACTTCCTTTACCTCATTCACTCTTATATTGTATGAAACATCTCTACCAGCAATTGAAACATCACTGAAACTAATAGGATAGCGAATTTTAATCTTTATACTATCACCAGGTCTTCTACCAACAAGGTTTTTATTAAACTCTTCTAAAATCTTATCAGAACCAAGAATGAAACCGAAATTTGTAACCTTTTCAGGACGAAGTACCCCTTTTAACTCTCTCATATAATCATAGTCTATAACTAAATAATCACCTGGTGCAGATACCCTCACAACAGGAATATAGGTAGCGTAAGAGAACCTCATATTATCTATTGACCCATCGACATCCTCATCATTTATCTGACGAAATGGAAGTTTTATGACAATATCTTTATAATCTATATCTAACTCTGGTATTACCTCAAACGATGCTGTGAAGGAGATTTGTTTTTTATCCTGTTTAATATTATCTATTTCTGCCCTGGTTAATGGTACGATACCCTTTTCTTTTATCACACTTATGTATGCATCCCTGCATGTATCCTCTAATGCCTCTCCTTTTAGGGTGGGGCCAAAGCGCTTCTCTATAATTGATATAGGCACCTTCCCTTTCCTAAAGCCGTCTATAGCAACTTCCTTCGAGTATCTCTTTAAAAGTTCTTCCTCTTTTTTGGCAATAAGCGATGGTGAGACACCTATCTTTAACCTTCTTCCAGAATCAGATGATTTTTCTAACTTTGAGGTTATATTCCCCATATTCACTCAATCTTTTTTACAGTAATAATTTTAATATGGTTATCTCAACCTTTGTCGTGCTGGGAAACCATCTGACTAAAAGTAATTTAAACAAAAAATTATACCACAATAATATTAAAAAGTCAAGAAAAATCTACCAGATATTCTTTACTTTCTATATCTAATCTTTGCCTGAGCTGCAGCGAGTCTTGCAATAGGGACCCTGTAAGGTGAACAACTCACATAATCCAATCCTGCTCTCTCACAGAAGTCTATTGACTTCGGATCTCCCCCATGTTCACCACATATTCCAACCTCAAGTTTTGGATTGGATTTTCTACCCTTTTCAATGCCTATCTTTATGAGTTGTCCCACACCCCTAATGTCGAGTGTCTGAAATGGATCATAATTCATTATCCCCTTTTCTATATAACTTTCAAGAATCTTAAAAAAATCATCCCGTGAAAAACCAAACGTGGTCTGTGTGAGATCATTTGTTCCAAACGAGAAAAAATCTGCACTTTTGGCTATCTCATCTGCTGTGAGTGCCGCCCTTGGTAATTCAATCATAGTCCCTATCATGTAGTCTATTTCTATACCCTGTTCTTTAGCAACTTCCTTTGCAACCTTCTCAACAACTTTTCTCTGATTTATTAACTCAATCTCACTACCTACAAGAGGAATCATTACCTCTGGAATAACCTTTTTTCCCTCCTTTATTACCTCAGATGCTGCCTCAAAAATCGCCCTTGCCTGCATTTCTGTTATCTCAGGATATGCTATACCGAGCCTACAACCACGGTTTCCAAGCATTGGGTTAACCTCGGATAATACCCTCACCTTCTCTTTTATTACTGAGGGTTCTACCTTCATCTTTCTCGCAAGTTTCTTTATCGACACCAGTTCCTTGGGTAAGAACTCATGTAGTGGTGGGTCAAGAGTTCTTATTACCACCGGGAGACCATCCATAACTCTGAAGATTTCCTTAAAGTCTTCTTTCTGCACCGGGAGAATCTTGGCAAGGGCTTTACATCTTTCTTCTCTTGTCTCTGCTAAGATCATCTCCCTGACTGCCATAATTCTATCTCCCCCGAAAAACATATGTTCAGTCCTGCATAATCCTATACCTTCACATCCAAACTCTCTTGCAGTTTTTGCATCATTTGGGGTGTCAGCATTCGCCATTACACCCAGCCTTCTAAACTCATCTGCAAAACCAAGTAACTTTCTAAACTCAGGAGTAAATGAAGCCTTAATCTCAGGTACATCACCCTCTATCACACGACCTGAAGCACCATCCAGAGTAATCACTTCTCCCTCTTTTACTGTAATATTATCCTTTTTAAAAAGCTTATTATCATAATCGACACTTATAGACTCACATCCTACTACACAGGGTTTACCCATCCCTCTCGCTACAACTGCTGCATGAGAGGTCATTCCTCCTCTTTGAGTTAAAACACCCTCTGCACTGGCTATGCCTTTTATATCCTCAGGGGATGTTTCAACTCTCACGAGTATACAAGGCTCATCCTTTTCTTTCATTTTTACTGCATCTGCTGGGGTAAAAACAACCTTACCAGTTGCAGCACCAGGAGATGCGGGTAGTCCCTTAGCTATGATCTCCACCTTTGCTTTTGGGTCAATCATCGGATGGAGTAACTGGGTTATATATCCTGGGTTCATCCTCATTATGACCTCTTTCTTATCTAAAAGCCCTTCATCTACCATATCAACAGCTATCTTAACAGCTGCAAGAGGAGTTCGTTTACCTGAACGAGTCTGAAGAATAAAAAGCTTTCTCTTCTCCATGGTAAACTCAATATCCTGTAAATCTTTAAAGTGATTCTCTAACTTTTCCCGCACGTCAGTAAGCTCCCTATACGCACGGGGAAACATTTCTTCGAGAGAAGCCAGTGAGGAATCACTCTTTTCCTTTTCTGCTAACGAAAGCGGATGAGGCGTTCGTATACCAGCTACAACATCCTCACCTTGAGCATTTGGTAGCCACTCACCATAGAATATATTCTCACCTGTTGCAGGATTACGTGTAAACGCCACTCCTGTCATTGAGTTCTCACCCATATTACCAAATACCATAGTCTGAACATTACACGCTGTTCCCCACTCCTCAGGTATATTATTTAGTTTCCTGTATTCTTTTGCCCTCTCATTATTCCATGAACTAAACACCGCTTCAATTGCACCCCATAACTGCTCATGTGGGTCCACTGGAAAGGTTTTACCATGTTTTTTAATTATACCCTTGTAGATACTTGTCAGTTCCTGGAGTGCTTCAGAAGAAAGGTCGGAATCAAGTTTTACTCCCTTTTTTCTTTTTAATTCTGCAAGTGCCGCCTCGAATTCATCATGACTAATTCCCATTACCACATTGCCATACATATCTATCAACCTTCGAAAACAATCATATGCAAATCTTTCATCACCTGTATTCTTTATCAAGCCTTTAACAGTATTTTCGTTTAATCCAAGGTTCAAGATGGTATCCATCATACCAGGCATGGATACTCTTGAACCAGAGCGGACAGATAAAAGAAGGGGATTGTCAGTATCACCAAACATTTTTCCCATCTTCCTCTCAATTTTCCTTAGAACATTATCTACTTCCTTCTTCAAACCATGTGGAAGTGTATCATTATGTTTAAAATAATAAACACAGGTTTGGGTTGTTATAGTAAAGCCAGGCGGCACCGGTATGCTAATTCTTGTCATCTCATGCAGTCCTGCACCCTTTCCCCCAAGAGTGTTTTTCATATCCTTGTCACCCTCTCCAAATAAATAAACATATTTCATAATCCTTTTCCCTCCATTTCGCAAACGATAAAAAAACAATTCATATCAGTAAAAAATATGAATTCTATAAATAACGGAAAAACCCTCTAGACAATACTAAAGATTTGCTATATTATACCACATGCATACAAAAAAGTCAAGAAAAAATTAATATCGCCACCAAGACATTCACCCCGCACCTGATAGGTGCGAGGGTATGCATAGGTGCGGGGCAAGAAGACACCAAGAACAACGAGATTGTAGATTAAAGATTACGGATAACAAACAACCATTCACTAAAATTTTTTCTTGACAAACTTACTTTTTTAAATTATAATATAACTACTGAGTTCTCTTGACCCTGTCAAGTTAACTCAGCATATACTAAAATAGAAGGCTGAGATGAAAAAGGTAATGTTAATCCTGGCAAGTCTTGTATTTTTTACTATGTGTGAAAGGTAGTTTTATGGGAATGATTAATATCGATGGATACTCTTTTACTGAAACTGGGGTTGTTCAAGTACACGGCGCCATCGGCTCTGTTGGGATACAACGGAAAGGTTTCGGACCTTATCTACCCGCACAAAGTACAATTGATGGAGGGTGGCCTACTGGTCAGTTTGAAATATCGGACTGGTTTAGTACTGATCTTATAAATGGAAAGGACATTGGGACTGCTTTTTGCGAGGTTAAAGCAAGGTTTGCCAAGCTTCATCCCGAAACTTTTAATATGGAACCCTATCGTAGAGATATGTTTTATTTTAATCTCTTCGCTGATCCGACAATGTGGCTTGTAAAAGAACCCGAGGTGAAAGATGAAAATTAGATTGTTAAGTATTGTTCTACTTATCTTCTCAGTCCTCCAAGCTCATGAGCATTTTCCAGAAGAAAAAGGCTCTCCATGGAATATAAGCATCAACATGGGAGGGTCATTATCAAAGGGAAACACCGATGTACTTCAACTTCAGGGTGGAGGAAATATTGCCTATCGCATAATAAATCCCTGGTCGAACCTTGCAATAGACGGCTCTCTCCTGTTTGGTAGGACATCGGGAAATACCTTTCAGGAGAAGTTCCATATTCAACCACAGTTTAACTATTTTTTTAACAATAAAGACTATTGTTTTGTTCATCTTTTCTGGAAGAGGGACAAATTTGCTGGTGTAACAAAAGACATAGCAGTGATCGGTGGGCTCGGTCGAGAGTTAATCAAAAAAGAGAAATTTGGTTTCAAGGCAGAATTGGGTGGAATATATGAAAGAAGAATTACAGTTATACACGATACTCTCGATTTCCCTTCCGGGTTTATTTATACAGAAGCAAATTGGAATCCCAATTCTTTTTTGAATTTCGTGTTAATTACTCAAACCACTCACGATTTCACAGATTGGGAAAATTATCAACTTTTAATTTCTTCATCTCTTCAATCCATCATAACCCAGAATCTATCTTTTGTTCTGAACTGTCGTGCTGTTTATTATAGCATTCCACCAATTCCTGATGCAGAGAAATGGGATATTACATTGATTCCACAGTTGCAGATGAATTTTTAAATAAGATAAGTATATTTTGACAGGATTAACCCCGTAAACTTATTCCGTTCGTACAGGGCAGGCCCCATACGAGCAAGCTCCTACGGGGCAGGCAGAATTGACAGGATAAATATTATTTAAAATAAAAGAAAAGTTAGAGATTTACTTAATAAATAAAAAGATTTTTAAATCCTGTGTATCCTTTCTATCCTGTCTAAAAAAAGACATTATTGACAGGATTAACCCCGTAAACTTATTCCGTTCGTACAGGGCAGGCCCCATACGAGCAAGCTCCTACGGGGCAGGCAGAATTGACAGGATAAATATTATTTAAAATAAAAGAAAAGTTAGAGACTTACTTAATAAATAAAAAGATTTTTAAATCCAGTACATCCTGTTTATCCTGTCTAAAAAAAGAAATAATTTGACAGGATTGACATGATAAATAAAAACTTTTATTTCCAAAAAAGGAGTTAGATATGGAAAACGTAGAATCAACTAAGCTAACAATACCAAACAAATTATCCCACCTTCAGATGGCTTTATCATATGTTGAAAAGGCAGCTAAATTAATCGGTTTTGAGAAAAAAGAAATAACGAAAATTATATTGGGAGCTGAAGAAGCAATTAGTAATGTTATTAAGCATGCCTATGAAAAAGAAGAAAATGAACAATTCAATATAATATGTAACCAAACTCCTCTGGGCATAAAAATTATCATTAAGGAGAAAGGAATACCCTATGACCCCAAACTGTTCCCAAAATATGATCCAAATGCACCATTTAAAGAGCAAACTGGAATGGGGCTTGGATTATTCTTAATGAAGGAAAGTATGGATGAAATATCTTTTCATAATCTTGGAATTGAAGGAAAAGAAGTCCATCTCATAAAGTTTCTTCCTCATACAAATATTACAAAACATGTAAATTCATCTGAAATAGCTCAATTTGAAAAAGAGAAAAAATCTGAACCCAGGAAAAATGTAAAATTTACTATAAGAAGAATAAAACCAAAAGAAGCAATCGAAGTATCAAAATGTATATATAAAACCTATGGTTATTCATATCCTTCCGAGCATGTTTATTATCCCGAAAGAATAGTAGAACTGAATAGAAGTAGACATTTTATTTCCGCAGTTGCGGTAACAGAGAGTGATGAATTTGCTGGCTCCTGCGCCCTTTCAAAGGATGAACCAGATGACAAGATAGCTGATATTGGTCAAGCGGTTGTAAAACCGGAATTCCGCGGGAACTATTGTCTTGAACAACTTACAAATTATCTTATCAAAATTGCCAAATCTGAAGAAATGCTTGGTATATTTGTTCAGGCTGTAACAAACCATATATATTCTCAAAAAGCAGCACATCGTCTAGGGACAAAAGACTGCGCCATACAACTGGGTCATTGTCCTTCTACATGGGTTTTTAAAAAAATAAAAGAAGAACTGGATCAAAGGGAAACAGTTGTATTATCATTTTTGCCACTTCAGAAAGAACATAATATTAATGCTTATCTCCCACCTCATCATAAAGAAATGATAAAAAAGATATATAATAATATCAAATTTAACCCGACTTTTGTCGCTATTCCAGAGAAAGATGTTTTTATATCCAATAACTCATCTATTATCGAAACAACGATCGTAAACATTGAAGGTAATGCAAAGATAAAGGTAAAACAATACGGTAAAGATATTATACCAAGAATAAAAGAACAATTAAAAGATATCTGTTTAAAACATATCGATGCAATATATCTACATCTAAACTTAGAGGACCCCTTAACCCAAATTTTAACTCGTGATTTTGAAAAGATGGGGTTTTTCTTTTGTGGGATATTTCCCGGGGAATCTTTGGGTGATTCACTCATCCTGCAATATTTGAATAACATTTCAATTGATTTTGAAAAAATTCAAATACATAGTGAATTTGCAATGGAATTACTCAAATATATTAAAGAATTAATGGAAAATGACCCCATTAAAATTCTTATAAAAGGTGGTGAAAATGATAAATTAGAATTCAAATCAACGTTGAGATGGAATCAAAAAGAGGACATAAAAGATTGGTCGATGGAGTATATGGTTATGAAAACCATTGCTGCCTTTATAAATTCCTTTGGTGGAACACTTTTAATCGGAGTTAAGGATGATGGTACTATTATTGGTATTGAAGCAGATAAATTCCCGAATGAAGATAAGTATTTACTGCACTTTTCAAACCTAATTAAAAAATATATTGGCTTAGAATACAGTGAATGTATTAACTACCTTCTTGTTGATGTAGAGGGAAAGAAAATTATGAAAGTGGATTGTTACAGACATATAAAACCAATTTTTTTAAAGCTGGGGGATAAAGAAGAATTTTACATTAGAAGTGAATCTTCGAGTATAAAACTACAAATAAGTAAAGTTATTAAATATATAGATAATCACTTCCCCAACTCCTGACCAACCTGATACTATACAATACTTATAAAACCCATTAAATTCAATAAACATCTCTTTGTTTGCATCAACATGTTCAATGCACTCCAAATTGCGTTGAATAAAAAGCTTGACAACACCGAATATATGTGGTAGAATACACTTTGATACGACTTACAATTGTAATTAAAAATGAGTGAGATTTTCATAAATCCCAACGACTATAACATAGATATCAAATTCCTTATGAGACTCATAGATGAAATCTTAAAATGTGAAAGATCTCCATCAGAACTCAAGGTAGAGATCACATTCACTGATGATGCTTTTATTAAGAAACTCAATGAAAAGTATCTAAGAAAGGATTATCCAACTGACTGTCTTTGTTTTAACTTATCAGAAGAAGCAACGGATAGAGAAATAGCTGATATATATATATCCTACGACAGGGCAGTTGAACAGGCTATGGAGAGAAACGAAACACTTGATTTTGAACTTGCGATACTCACAGCACATGGTGTTCTGCACGCCATTGGTTATGAAGATGACAAGCTGATAGAGAAAAAGCAAGAAGATTATGTAAAAAGACTATTCACACGCACATAATGATATAACCCTTTTATGCTTACCGCTCTTCAAATAATTTCACTTGTTTTTTTGCTGTGCCTTTCAGCCTTCTTCTCAGGTTCCGAAACCGCTATATTCTCACTTTCCCCACTTACCCGCAGAAAACTCTCAAAAGAGTCTTCTAAATTCCTGGTTCTCAAAGAACCACATACACTTCTACCGACAATACTATTTGGCAATACACTCGTAAATATAAGTATTTCTTATATTGTGGCTATAATCTTCACAAGAATTGTTGGTATATTATCTCCTGCTAATATCATATTTATAACCCTTGGGGTTGCCTTTGTACTACTCTGCTTTGGTGAGTTTACTCCAAAGTTCGCAGCAACCAGATTTGCTGAATCTATAACAAGAAAGTGTTTATCCACTCTCCTTTTACTTAAGAAACTCTTTACCCCCTTCACAATTCTAATAAACCTTGGAATGATAAAATTATGGAGAAGAAAAGATACAATGCTCACCTCAAGGGAAGTAAATGCTATGATAAATCTTGCCAAAGAGGAAGGACATGTAACTGATAAAGAAAAAAAGTTTGTTGAAAATGTATTATCTCTGAAAGAGATTACAGTAGAAGATACAATGACCCCGAGGAAGGATATACAGGCCTACCAGGAAAAAACCCTTATCTCATCAATTATTAGCAAAAGACCTCATTCAAGAATTCCTCTGTATGGAGAGAATATAGATGATATCAAGGGTATACTTTACATAAAAGATGTTACACCTTCCCTAAAGAAAGGATATTTAGGTAACTTGAAGGCACAGAAACTTAAGAGGAACGCAATGTTCATCCCATCAACTATGAGTCTCTCTGAACTTCTTGAGACCTTCCAAAAAAAGGTAATTCATATAGCGATCTGTGTTGATGAATACGGTGGCGTGGATGGTCTCATAACCCTGGATGACATTCTTGAGCGAATGTTATAAATATGCTTATTATTCCTATCATACTACTTATATCTTACTCATTCTTTTCACTTTCAGAGATTGCGTTTACGTCTTGTGATGTAATAAAATTAAGAAGTTTGACTCAAAAGAAGGAGGAATCATTTACTTACAAATTCCTACAAAATCCCGAAAGGTTCCTCTTAACTGTACTTGTGGGAACCAATATCGCTATGGTTGCTCTATCAATACTTGCTTCAAGCATGTTCTCTTTTAGACCATGGATGAAAGGTATCTCACCACTTTTACTAACGTATGTTGTTCTCATATTTGGTGAGATAATCCCAAAGGGTATAGCCTATCGCTTCAGCCTTAAAATATCAGTTGTATTATCAAAACCCTTAACCCTGCTTTACTGGTTGTTCTTCCCGATAATATGGCTTGTAAAAACAACCGCTGGAGAGTTCCTGAAAGTATTTAAAATAAGTGCAAATACAAAAAGGACACTCCTGAAAGAGGAAGAGATAAGAGTGGGTATGGCAGGTTTGCCTCTTCAGGAGAGAAAACTCATACTGCGAATGCTGGAATTTTCTGACAAAAGGGTGGAGGAGGTTATGATACCAAGAAATAGAATAGTAGCCGTTCCTACTAATGTATCACTCAATGAATTTGTTGATACTGTTGTCAAAAGCGGTCACTCTAAAATACCAGTTTATGATGGCAACCTGGACAATATTATAGGATTTGTCAGGATTAAAGAAGTGATAACAAATTATATGGGTAGTGAACCCAGGAAGGATGTGGAAAACAGGCAAGAAGGCTGGATAGACGAGACTAAAAATGAATGGTTGTTTGATGTTCTTCACAAATGTATGTTTGTACCACCCCAAAAGCGGATAGAAGAACTTATGGATGAGATGAAAAAGGAGTATAGATACATAGCAATTGTAAAGGATGAATATGGAGGAACTGAGGGACTTATTACCCTCGAAGATATCCTCGAGGAACTTTTCGGAGAGATAAGGGATGAATATGATTTTTTTGAAACCGGGATACAGAAAACAGGTAATATTTTCATTGTTGGTGGTGATACAGACATTGATGAGTTAAGATATGAACTTGGGATAGATATAGAAGAAAGGGGCACAGTGTCGAGCCTCCTTCTTTCACGAATAAAAAAACAACCAAAGATTGGTGAAAAATTTTATTTTAACTGGGGTACTATTGAGGTAATTTCAGTCCGGCGAAGAAATATAGATAAGGTAAAGATAACAATAAAAAGAAAATCCTGCATCGATGATCCTATCTAAAGTTACTTGCCTTTTTTAATCCTATTCTTTTCAATTCTCGAAATCAATCTCCCCGCCTTTAGTATATCATCAACCACATAATCAGGAGATGACTCATTTAATGTCTTTTTACCAAAACCTGTAAGAACGAGTATGCTACATATTTTCTCTCTTCTCCCGAGTTCAATATCTGAACTTTGGTCACCAATTATGTACGATTCAGTCTTGTCGATATCAAAATCTCTACAAGCTTTTTTGATTAGACCCGGCTTTGGTTTTCTGCAATTGCAATCATCATCAGGATGGTGCGGACAGACATATATTGCATCAAGAAAACTATTTGCCTGAGAGAGAAGGTCTTTCAGCCTTTTATGTATTTGTAACAACTTCTCAGTTGTAATATAACCTCTACCAACTGCTGATTGATTGGTAACCAATATAACAAGAAATCTAAGTATATGAAACCCATTAATTGTCTGAGCAGCACCAGGAAGAAGTTCAAGAGAAGAGGCATCTTTAATATATTCCTTCTCCTTTACGATGGTTCCATCTCTATCTACAAATACTGCCTTCTTCATAATAAAAATTAGTAATTATAAAATATTTAAACTAAATTATAACTTATTACCTCTTGATACAGGAGATGACTTATGACACTAACTATTTTTTATTTTTAAAACCCATATGTTTTTTAGGCAGATTGCAAGACGCCTGCCTGCCGGTAGGCAGGTTG
>JAGMCL010000097.1 GCA_023129165.1 Caldifarciminota bacterium
ACTAAGAACGAGATAAATGTAAGTATTTTGAATCGATATAAAGCGGAAATGAATATATTGAAAGATAGAAGAGAGAGAAAAAGAAGAAGGAGATAAAACATGAAAAAAGAAAAAGTATTTGAAATGACACCAGAACAAATAGAAACATCTATCAGACACAGTAAGAACAATATTGTACGGTCAGTAATCTTAATGAAACGTGCTGATAATACATTGACATTCGCTAACAGAAGTGTAGAAGATATAGAAGTGATAGCAATGACAAACGATATTTGGAATGCAAAGCGTGGCATTGCGGATGCAATAAGAGTATTAGAGAAGTATCTAGAATAATTTAGGAGGTATAAATAAATGGAAGAAATAAAAGATGTTGGAGTAGGAAAAGAATCTGAATTAGAAGAGAAGAAAGATGCAATGAAAGAACAAAGCCTGGCTATTTTCAAACAATCCGACGAGGCAATTGAAGTAGCAGATAAGATGCTAAGGGGTTTTGAGATGAAGTTAGAGGATGAAGAGACACGTCCAACTGTAACTGGGCCGACTGGCGTAACTTTAGGTGCAGGAGTAAATTACTTGCTCGATAGTGCCGTAGATAGCGACCCTGATAGGAAAGCTCATAAGAGAGAGGTTGGTGCGACAACACTGGTTGAAATAGGAATTGGAGCATTTAAGACACTTATTGCAGGTGAAAGACGTCGGAGATCAGATGGAAAGAAGATATTAATAAAGAAATAAATGTCAGAAATCGTTTACGTGGATGATTGGAGTGCCTTGCATCTCATTGCTAACTTAGTTGCTGGTATGTTTGTTGGAGCTAAACACTACAACTTTATAAAAAGCTTTGCCGTTATAACTGCCGCTGGACTTGCATGGGAAATCTTTGAAGAGTTGTATCCAGACTCACATGAAACTATGAAAGACCATGTAACAGACATGATATTGAATACACTAGGATTCTCTGCTGGATTTGTACTAGGTAATGAACTAAAGAAATGATAGCAACAATAATAAAGCAAGGAAAGATTGTAAGTACCAAAGAACTATCATTAACCTTCTGTATTGAACAGCAATCTTTATTAGTGCCTGCAGAGGAGAAAGTGATAGCTGTTTATAAATAAGCCAGCAGTGTTTTGTCGCTTCCATTGCTGGTTTATCACCTCCAAATTAGCAGGGCTATAATTATACGGAGAAATTATATGATTACAGATCCAGATATTCTAAATGCAGAAATAACAATACTAAAATTGAGAGAAGAATTATTAGTGTTAGAACTAGAGGAGGTACGAGCATCTATCGGAATGTACCAAAATGCGATGGATATAACAGAAGAAGTATGAACGCCAAAGAACTTGACAAAATACGTAAATCTCTTGAAGCTGCAGTAAAAGACAAGAATCGAGAAAATATTATCATAGGACTTGCTGAATTGGAAGAGATAATAGAAATGCCTCGTTATGGATTTCGAGATGAAGCCTTTGAAGTTCAAGAAATGGTATCACATGACTTATTTAAGCTTGGTATGTGTAAAGATATAGAAGAACTCAATGAACTATTTAAAGAAGTAGAATCATTAAAAAAGAAAAAAGAAAAACTTCCAAAGCCAACAAAAGAAGAAAGAGCATATAAAAAACTATTAACAGCTGCAGAGAGTCTAGAAGAAAAAGGTTTGGATCCAGAACGTGCAAGAGAAGTTGCAGCAGAGAGATTGATGGAAAAGCAAGGATTCAAGAAGTGCGTACGCTGTCATGAATGGATAGATACCAAACATGGTATGGGAATAATGGCACTAGTAATGGATGCCGGAAAGCCTTATCATAAACATTGTATAGATGAAAGAGATGCAGAAATGGAAGAAGTACTAGCTGGTATCCCTATGTTACGTGAAGGTCAAGAAATTGTTTGCTCATACTGTAATTCGCCTATAATGGCAAGAGATCCTTTCAAATGGGAATGTCCTGAAGGAGAAAGCTTTATGTCTTCTGCATTATGTAAATACTACCATGCTTTTCCTAAAGAACATCCTTTAGGTTGTTGGTGGAAGCACCGAGAAGAAATAAAAGATGTAAAAGAAAAATGAAAGAAGAAGAGATGAAAGAGAAGTTTGAACAAGATGAAGAAACTATAAAAAAGACAATGAGAAAGGCACATAGGTTGATAGATGGTATCCATGTAGTGCCTCGTCTTATTGAAAATGAAGTTTGTGACAGATGCCATAAGCAAAAGGATAAGCTTATTAAAATGGATGCTTTGATTGGATATAAAACAAACAAAGATAGTATTGTAATAGATTGCTGGTGGAATCAATTCTGCTTGGAATGTCTATCTAAAGTTGCACAAGAAACTATTAATATAGAAGATGTAGAAATCGCAGGATATATGTAAGAATAAGATGAAAAATAATATTTGTTTATATATGGGTAAATCAATATATGAAACAATGATGATTTCATATAAGGGGAAAAGGGGAAATTTAAGGAAATTAGGGCAACGCATAAAAAATAATAACAAATGAGGAAATTTTAACAATGGAAAAATACGACATTCCAGAAGAAGATGTAAGAAGGATGTATGAAGTGGAAGGTATGTCTCAGCAAGCTATAGCAAATTATTATGGTGTTAGTAGAGAAGTAGTTAGGAATAGATTGTATCCTAAGCGAAAGGAATACTTTAGGGAATATCAAGAGAACAATACAAGTACTGCAGAAAGTCATCGTAAATGGAAGAAAGAAAATGAAGAATATCTTAACATATGCCAGCAAACTGGTTTACAAGGTTTACGACATAAAATAAGAACAAGAGATAATAGAAATAAGTATATTAAATGGTTAAGAAGAGGACTTGTCGGAGATTTTAATATCCATCATGAATGGATACCAGAAACTGATAAGTATACGTTTAGTGCTTTAGTTGATAGAACAGAACATCAGCATGGTATAATTAAACCAATTATAATTCTAGAAGACAACAGAATTAAACTTTTACAAGATATTTCATAATACACAACACAAAAATAGTGAGTGCTTAGCTCAAAAAGGAGCTTAGCATGATATAAGAAATCTGGTAAAACACAACCCAGAAAAACACAAAACAACGGAGGAAAAAAAAGAAAATGGCAAAGAAGTTCGGATATAAACCTAGTGGTCATTCTTTAAGTGGAATGTCACCACAGACATTGTATGAAATGCACATTGCGCCGAAGATACGGATATTCAGTAAAGCATTTGGTCGTGGCAGAGGTATGCCTCTCTGGGCTGCAGGAGTACCATGGGCAGGTGTAACAGAGGGAGCAAAAAGCACTTCTGATGCAATAGATAGAATTAAAGCAGTTAATCCAGGTGTAGCTAAGAGATGTGAAGCATTTGCGAGAGGTGCGTCACACGAAAAAGGCGTGGTAGAGGTTGTGTATACTGACACTGGAGAAGTCTCAGTCATACCAGCAGCTGCAGCAGCAAGGATTGGACCTGATAGTCCGATAACAGTAAGAGGCGCACCGAAGGTGTACGCTTAGAGGAGGAAACAAGAAATGGTAATAGGACAGCTTGGTTCGTTCTTTCGGGGGATTGGTGGTAGCGGTCTGCTTATCTTTGGAGTAGGCATAGCTACAGATGCAGTAATACACGGAGTTGGCATGAAGGCGCTTGCTAAGTACCTAGCAACTAAGAGCGGGAAAACAGTTGAAGAGGAGATGAACAAAGCAGATCTGTTAGTGTCTGGAATTGCAGCAATTCCTATAGGTGCTTTTGGTACATGGAGAATGACAAAAGGTGACTATGAGAGTGATGTATTAGACTTTATAGGACTTATGATGGGTGGTTCTATGGCATACGAAATAGGATCAACAGTTGAGGTAGTTGGTTCGCTGCTAAAATTAGGAGAGCTGTAAAATGAGTGCCAGAAGAAGAGATATAAAAAAGAGAGTGAGAAGAGCATATGCACGAAGAATACCTACACCAGGAACTCCTCCTGCACGAACGTCAATAAGTGTGACACCAACATTAACACATGAGGAGGTGGGGTTTTAGAATGTCGACAGTAGTAGATGCATTATCAAGTGCTGGTATGTACGGAAAAGATCTTCCAAGCAGTAAAATAAAGATAGCACTAACTGATACACAGAGAGAAATAGCAGGGCTAAGCAGAGATGATGTCGCAAGATTTGCAGAGGAATTGGATAGAAAACTTGAATATATGGATCCAGGACTTGCAACAGTGTATGCTAAGGATGCACCAAGTATTCTAAACTTGGTGAGAATGGTAAACAAGGAGACAACTGATGGTTTCAGAGGAGCACTTGGTGAAGGAAATCAGCTTGATATACAGTTATCTTATGCACCAACCTTCTCGGATCCAGATGCAGCAGCATACACGACATTGAGGACTAACTGGAGCAGAGATGTACGGACAACTGGAACTAAGGCATACATATATGGAACAGCAAACGTTACTCCATTTACAGGAGTAGCAGCGGCGGCACAGAAACTTACAATGTCTGAAGAAGAAGGCATGAGATTCTTAGGATTCTTCATGCCAGCAGGTGAGACGCCACATGCAGGTGCATGGCAACTATGGAAGAACAAAGTGAAGTCATTACAAACTCTCGACTGGAACACGAGGAGCAAAGAGAGCGGTGTATTGATAAGCAAATGCAAGCAACCATTTACACTACCGAAGGAACATAGCTTTTATGTCAACGTCCGCTATGATGACATCGGCATAGATCACATGATACCAATACTCGCACATGTGAGGATGGCTAGCAACCTGGAGACCTTGTAAAGAGGATAAAAAAGGAGAAAGAAGAAAAATGGGAAATAAAGAGGACAAGAAGGTACCGTTTGTAGTAACAAATGGAACGGCATTAGCTGTAACAGCTGCCATGACAATATTGATGTTGACTCCACCAGCAGGAAAGAAAGCGTTTGTAACAAGAGTTGTTGCGACTAACATGGGTGGAGCGGCAGCAGCAGACAACCTGCAGTTGTTCGATGAAGTAGCAACAAACCCAGGGACACCAGCTAGCACACTAATACCTGATATAAGAGTACCCTATCAATCAACGGTAATAGTTGATCTTGGTGATGAAGGAATACCAGTGGCAACAGCAGTAAGTGCAGGTTCGACTACGTCCGCAACTGCGTTTTTGATCTATGATGTCGCACTTGTTGGATATTATTTATAGGAGCGCTGATATAAAATGGCCGGAATAACAACAATAGGAATACCACAGGACATAAAGCAGAGAGCTACTATAACAATCGTACAAGATGGAACAGCGCAAACAGGCGCTAAGGGTTATATGCCATTTGCTGGAGATGTTGTCGCATGCGGATTCTTCAATAACAACGGAGCAGGTGATTTTACAGCAGCCGCAAAAATAGCAGTCACGGGTGGCACCGTTGCTTCGAGTAGTGCAACCTTAAACCAGGATGTGAGCGAGCGTATAACATCAGTAGCTAATAACACTGGTCTAGCAAAGGGAGCAGCGATAACGTTGACTACTGGTACGGATGCAGGAGCTACAGGACCTACAGTTGCGATTGTTGAAATCGAAGGCAGACTAGCAAATATAGTGTAAACGGAGAACCAAAAATGTCAACAGCTGGAATAACATCAATCGGAGTTCCACAAGATATAAAACAACGATCATTGATAAATATACAGCAGAATGGCAATGCACAATCAGGTGCTAAAGGATACATGCCTGCAGCAGGAGATGTTGTCGCAGTATCGTTTATCAACGACAGCGCTGCTGCCTTTGCAGTGACAGGTGCCCTACTTAAAACAGGTGGTGCAACCATCATAGAAAGTACAAATAACCTTGCTGATAATACAAGTGAGCGCATATCTAGTGGACTAGCGAACAATACTGGACTTGCAAAAGCAGCTGATTTATCACTGACTACAGGTGCAGGTGCTGGTGCAGGAGCAACTCTAGCTATTGTGGAAATCGAATACAAGTTGAATGCTGTAGTATAAAACAAAAGAAATGGGGAGATACTTTTTATATCTCCTCTCTAGTATTTTTAGGAGAAAAAAGCTAAGAAAATGTATATAAGCAAAATAGGAGAAAATAAAAGATGATAAAATTATTTACAGAAACGCCCAGGTTGCTTCAAGAGAAACATATCGTTAAGTTTTCAGACGAGTTCCGTAAAGGAGACACTGCAGACTTTGCCGGGAAGTATTACAGAATATCTAACACACAACAGGTGAGCTTTGACAGACATTGGATAATACCAAGTGGTGTCAATCCACCAGCAGGAGGTGTTGCAAACGACTACAAGGATATAGTACTTTCAAACGCAGCTAGCGGTAAGGAGAATTTATATCCAGATGTAGAGAATGAGATATACGAAGTACTAGTAGGATTTGGTGAAGGCTTTCTCGCATACCCTCAAATTCCAGGCTCCAGATATTTCTACAAACTTGGATATAGCGACATGCTACCAGATCCTACCAATACAACAAAAAGATACATCGGACCTTGGAAAGCATCAGATTCGCCATACTATAATCCTTGTCTCAGACTTAGCTTCATATATAAACTAACTCCGTTAAAAATGCGCTTATACGTCGACAGTGCAGACGAATACGAGAAAGTAATAATCCGATTTTTGATTAACCGCTGCAATATTGAGAGAATAACTCCAACACCAGAAGAGGTTAGCAAAGCCCGTCTTGTGAGATATTACAGCGAACTTGGAAAAGGCATAGAGTGAGTACTGATAGTATGGCGGAACAAGCTTCTTTAGAATCTCGATTTAACAATCAAGGACATCCTGCAGAAAAGTATATTCCTACAGTATCTCTAAAACGATGCAGAAGGTGCAAGGAATTTAAGCCACTAGAAGATTTTGAAAAAAGAAATGATACAAAGCGACGGAGAGGTGTATGTAATAACTGCCGTTCATCGCAGATGAGTGAATATCGCCAGGAACATACAGAAGAATTGACTGAAAAGGCAAAGAAATACAGAATAGATCATATTGAAGAATATAGAGAATACGACAGAGCACGGTATAATTCGCCTAAGCGTAGAGAAAGTTTCAGAATACGCAGTTTTTTGCATGGTTCAAAAGATACAATACGCAATAATGGAACTCGTGGAGGGTTCCTGCAAGGAACATCTATATGTTTAATTTGTGGAGAGATGTATCCTTTGTTTTTAGAGAACCATCATGTAATACCAAAGGATGAAATGGTTATCGGTTTATGTAGTAATTGTCATAGGAAGTATCAGAGCAAACAAGAAAAGCACATGATATCTGTGTTGAATGCTATTGAAAACTCTAAGTTTCTGTGGGACTCTGATGGTCAGCCAAAAGGTTTGAACCCAGTGCCAATGTGGACAGCAGATTTGTCTTTGAATGGAGCAATAAATATATTAAAGAGCTATGATTTACCTGGATATGAGCCGATAGGAGTAGAAGTATAAAGGAGAAAAAGAAGAAGTATGAAAAAAGAAGGAATAGGAAGGATGATGCAATATGCCAACTAATGTATTAGCAGCATCTGTAGCAGCACAAGATGTATTTACATCACCTCAAAACAAGGTAGTATATGTAACACAGCTAATAATTGATAATACTATGGAAGTAGTAGATGACATAACTGTAACGATACAAGATTCGTTTACACCTGATGATACTGCCAATGTTGCAGGTGCAGCAGTAACACCTGAGAAGGTAAAACTATCAGCAATAAAGACAAACTTAGTAACACTACCAGATAATATCAGCAATATCAGGATACTGAATACATGCCAAATTGTCTGTTCAGTTGCAGCAGCTAATACTGACATAACTGTTGTCTGGGAGTAATTTTTCTTGTACGCGTATGAAACAAGTTTATCCGTCAGAGGACACGTTAGTAGATTTAAGAAATCCCACTACTAATTATGGTGATGAAACTACTATTGCTGTAGTTAATGTCAGTGAGGTCCCAACAAAATATGTAGCGTATAGTATGATGCAGTTCGATTTATCGGACATTGACATTTCAGAAGATGTAACACTCAATTTATATATACGCATGGGATTTTTGGATGTAAGTGCAACATTCGAAATAGCGCAATTAATAAAGGATTGGGATGAATTTGAGCCTACATGGGATACTTTTAGCAATTATGTGAAAGCTGCAGGGAATTATATACATCGTTTGTATTCGCCTGGTGATATATCCTCTAATATGTGGCTTACTATAACAATAACACCAGGGGAACTACAAAACTTATTACAAGATGATGTATTGAGTATATATTTAGCGTGGGCAGGAGCAGGTCCATACGGAGCTCTACATTTTCGTTCAAAAGAGAGTGAACAAAAACGACCATATATAGAAGGAATAGAAGCACCACCTCCAACATGCAACCAGCAATTCTATCTTGAAGATATTGATACTGGCAATTACATCACAGGAGCAACTGTAGAAGTAGGTGGTGTACCCTGTACCGAATATCCTTCAATAGAGCGATACCAAAAAGACGACTTAGTAGAAGGTAGTTGGTATAATGTCGTTGCATCAAAATCGGGATATACATGCCCAAGTGATATATGTAAAGACACTTTCGAAGCTTGTGGTTCAGCGATTACATTAAAACTAAAAGCACCACTGTATCTAACTATAATTCCTTCTTCACAGAGCGTACCTGCTGCCGGTGGTGCAGGAACAACAATAACTGTAGAGTCAAATGTTTCATGGACTGCCACTGAAGACGTAACATGGCTGCATATTCAATCAGGCGATGAATCTGGAACGGGTAATGGATTCGTAGCATTCACAGTTGATGAGAACACGGGAACTGCTGAAAGAGTGGGAACTATTACCATTGCAGGAGGCGGTTTATCAGAAACAAGTACAATTACACAATCATGGCTAGGCCCTGTACAATGTTCTGATTATACTGATGCTCTAACATGCGTAGCAAATAACTGCTACTGGTGGTCAGATGGTACATGTCACGACACTGAAGAACCAACCAAAGGCATAATAGAATATATATCATGCACTGCCACCAAAGAAGCAGAAGAAGACTATGAAATAACAGCAGTTGTAACTGTAAAAAATACTGACACTGTAAACCATAAATATCGTATAAAAATGTATGATTCAGAAGGTACACATCTAGATGATGAACCTGACGAATTAGATCCTAAACCAGAAGTCGCACCTGGAGGTACGATAGACATTGCACTAACTACTATAGGTAGTATCCCTAATGCAAAAACACCAGAAATACTATGTGAACTATATGATATAAAAATAGGAGCAGACGAATTCATAGTATCTGAAACAAAACAGTGCTCAGAAGTAAACATAGGAGAAATCACAAACATATCATGCTTTTATAATAAGCAAGGAGAAACAGAATACGAAATCGAAGCAATAGTAGAGTTCAAAAACCCTGATACAATATCTCACTTATACAAAGTTGAACTATTGGACGGAGTAACAAAAGAATCTAAAGATTGGAATCCAGGTACACTTTCTGCTGGAAAAGAGGTTGCTGCAGGTGCTTCAAGTGCCATCTCAGTAAGCACAACTGGAATTGGATATTGCGCTTCTCCATTAATTTTAATAAAACTATGGGAAACGACAGGGGTACTAGCAGTATCAGATGAACAAGAATATGATTGCACTGATGAAGAAGAAGGCGAATCCGTCTGGAAAATAATAGCTGATTTCTTAAACATGTCGGAAGCACAGGTAAAGGCAATAGCAATGGCTGGAGGAGGTCTTTTAGCTTTATCATTCATACTTCCTTTATTAAGAAGGTAAAAAAATGCCAACACACGCAGCCCCACCATGGATCATCAATGTCCTAATAGCAGGTACAATATCAGCATTACTTGGTGTGATCATAAAGCTAGAGATAGACAGGATACGTAGGGAACAAGAAGAATGACAGAAACAGACACCATACTTGGATTAACACACGAAGAGTTTAAAGAAACTATGCTTAGTGCAGCAATAATGGCAGGTGTTGGTTTCGGTATCACATTCGTAGGTCTTATTGTAAGACACTACGTCCAGGAGAAGATTACATAACATGGATATACAAGAAGAATCCAAAATCCTTGTAGCTATTGCAAAACTTGAAACAAAATACAATAATCTAGATGAAGATGTAAAAACATTAACAAGTAGAATTGACCAGTGTATGACTAAGAATGAAGAATGTGTTAGAAAAAATTTCCAGTACATTATTACGACGCTAATAGCGGCAATAACAGCACTATTTGGGTGGGGTCTCCTTCTTAAAGGAATAATATAACATGTCACTGAAAAGAGAAGACACAGATGATTCCGATGTCCAGTACATGTACGAGGTGGAAGGTAAGACTCAGCAAGAGATTGCAGATTATTATGGAGTATGCCAGGCATGTATTTGGAAAAGATTACATCCAGAAAGGATGAAAGAAATAAACGATAAAAGCAAAGAGGCACGTAGAATATATTGTATATCTAAAAAAGGCAAGAAGGCAATTAAAGAGACAAAGCGAAGATATCACCAAACTGAAAAAGGAAAAGAGTGTATAAAAAGAAATAATCAATCTGATAAAGGTAAAGAGAGAATGAAAAGATATTTACAAACTGATAAAGGCAAAGAAAACTCAAGTAAGTGTAACTCCAAGCGTCGAGGACTAGAATCCATATCATTAAACAAACCTTTTCCAGGTAGTGAGTTTCATCATATTGATAAAGAGCATGGTATTCATATACCGAAAGAACTTCATAGAAGTATATATCACAATGTATGGACTGGAGAGGGAATGGAAGATATTAATGCCATAGCTTTTGGATACATTACAGAGGAAACATTTGACAAATTAGAGGTAGGTGATATATAAATGATAGACACTAACATAACATCCATAGTACCATTTATATCATGGTTAGTAATGGTCATCAGTGGATCTCTAATCGCCACTTACATCGTAATAAAACTCACAGCACGTACTATCAAAAAGAAAATACTCGAAACACTTGGAGACGAAACCATCCAGCAATCTGTTTCATCCTTCGTAAAGGAACATATTGTCCAACCTTTCAATGAGCTTGACAACAACTCTGAAATCAAAAAGCTCATACACGACACTACTGAAAAGTCTTTAGAAATAGCTCTTAATAAACTTCGTGAAAAGGAGAAAGAGTAAAAATGTCTATAATTGAAACTATAGCATCTTTCATTTCTGACTTACTTGGATGTGACGAGCTTACTGGAGATGAACTTGTAGCATGTAAAGCAAAAGCAAAAAAATATGCTACCTGGATTATTATCATAATAATCATAGTTATCATTCTTCTTGTAGCACCAAAGGTATACAGATTGTTGAAAAAATAGGAAATAGGAGAAAAAGAGAAAATGAGTGAATTAGAAGATCGGGATATAGAAAGTTTAGTAGAGAGATTGAACGAAGTAGAAGAAGAGCTTGCGGAATGTTTGGGAAAGAAAGTAGAGGAAGTAGAGGAAGAAGCATCTACAATAATAGATGTGCCAATAGGACAGCCACTTGCAGAATGGGAGAAACGAGGGAAAGTACGAATTAAAGAAGATGGAGATGGGAGTTATGTTTGTTATATCAAGACAAATAAGGGAAAAGAAAAAGCAAATGTCGGTAAAGTTTTCGATTTCTCCGATATTAACTTAGTGTCTTTTGGTTACAGACATACATATCAGACAAAATCGGGACAACTAAAAGTGTATTTAAACAATAAAAATGTCTATGATATAACTATGTTATGGGGTCAGTATAACGGCGTAATCGATGCAAGCGAAGTTAAAGGGACAGCGGAGTTGCGATTTGAATTAGTGTCCAGGAACCCCTGGTATTCTACCGGGAATGTGAACTTATATCTAAGTACGATGACCGGGACATCTGACGAAATAGGTAACGTCTACCCGGTATTTGATAGCTTTGAAGCGAAAGAGACAGCAGTGATCAAATCCCCGAAAATAGGAGCATCCGTGGCAACGAAAATGCACATTAGAAACGTAGGTAAGGAAAAAGGCAAAATACATGTTGTGTTTTCCGACATTGACAAAGACAAGATTTTGGCTACTGGAAATTGCA
>JAGMCL010000098.1 GCA_023129165.1 Caldifarciminota bacterium
TCTACTTCGCCTGAAATAACTCACCTTGATGATAATGATTATGTCTTCAGAGTTTGTGCCTCCGACCTTTTCCAGGGTGAGATAGCTGCTGACTATATATATATGAATTTGAAGAAGAGAAATGCGGGTATTATGTATATCGACAATGCATACGGTAAGGGACTAAAGGATACATTCATAAAGAGATTTACTGAGCTCGGGGGTGAGATAGTAGGAGATGCTGTTGCAACACCAGATTCCTTTTCGTATACGAACATAGAAAACAACGATTATACCCATTACCTAAAGAAATTGAATGGTATGAATCCTGAAATAGTTTTTATTATCGGTTATATCGAGACTGGAGTTGCTGTAAGGCAAAAAGGAGAAATAGGTTATGACTTTGAATTCTTCGGCTCAGAAGGGCTAGGTCATGCAGGATTTATTCCGCTGGGAGGAGACGCTACAGAGGGAATAAAAGGCACTGCGCCATATCATATGGAAGACGATTACTTCAACATCTTCAGAGAAAGATATGTTGAGCTACACCCTGAGAATGAAGAACCTTCTGGATATGCACCAACAGGATACGATGCTGTAATTTTAGCAGCCCTAGCCATGGAGAAAGCAGGTACTTCAGAGAATACAGAGGCAATACGTGATGCTCTTCGAGATGTCTCCAAAGGGGGTGATAAGGTATATGTAGGAGAATACTCCATAGCAACAGAGAAGATCAGAAAGGGCGTTGATATAGACTTTGAAGGTGCAGCTGGTCCCCATGACTTTGATGAAAAGGGTGATGTAAAGTGTCCCTATGAAATATGGAAGATAGTCGGAGGTGAATATACACACTTAGAGACAATTAGTATTGAAAATTAACTTCTTCTGCTTTAATACAGAAACTGGGATGATAGATCTACAGAGAGTATGTTATCTTGAAGGATCGATAATAGAGTCCAACTTGGATAAAAAACTGTTACAGCACAAGCCATCCAAAAAACTTGACTAATAAGCATTTTTGTGATATAATTTCACAGGGAATCCCTGCCCCGCCTTGGTGGAGTAAAAGATTGTTCATAGGATCCCGTCCATACGGATCTCATATGAGTCTGTGAACTGTGGGAATTCTCTTTCGATCCCTGTTTTTAATTGATAATCTCAAAAGAGAAAACATGGTTAGAGTTAGAATTGCACCTTCACCAACTGGTTTCTTGCATGTAGGTACTGCAAGGACTGCCATTTATAACTTTCTCTTTGCAAGGAATAAGGGTGGAAAATTCATCCTGAGGATAGAGGATACGGATTTAGAGCGCTCGAGTACAGAGATGACAGAGTTAATAATAGAATCCTTTAAATGGATGGGACTAAACTGGGATGAGGGTCCTTATTTTCAGTCGGAGAGACGAGATATATATAAAAAATATGCTAACGAGCTTGTTGGAGGTAAAATGGTTTATCCCTGTTATTGCACAAAGGAGGAGATAGGAGAGAGAAAGAGAAGAATGATAGTAGAGAAGAAGGCATGGAGGTATGATAGAAGGTGTCTTAATCTTACAGAGGAAGAGAGAGAAAGGTTTGAGAGGGAGGGTAGACCAAAGGCACTGAGATTTAAGGTCGATAAATCCAGTTCATTTCATGACCTTCTCCATGGCAGGATAGAGAGGGATAAAAATGATATAGAGGACTTTGTGATAATAAAGTCTGATGGTATGGCAACGTATAATTTTGCCTGTGTGATTGATGATCATCTGATGGAAATCTCGCATGTAATGAGGGGAGAGGACCATATATCAAATACCCACAAACAGATTCTTCTATATGAGGCTTTTGGGTGGAAACCACCAGAGTTTATCCACCTTCCTCTTATACTCGGTCCAGACCGTTCAAAACTCTCTAAAAGACATGGTGCTGTATCTGTGCTGGATTATAGGGATGAAGGATTCTTACCAGAGGCGTTTGTAAACTTTCTTGCACTTTTGGGATGGTCTCCTGGTGAGGATAGGGAGATAGTGCCTTTAAAGGAGATGATAGGAATTTTCTCTCTTGAAAGACTTTCAAAAAGGGGAGCAGTATTCGATCCGAAGAAACTTGAATGGATGAATGGACAATATATTAATGGAATTAATAATAAGGAATTGCTCGATCGACTTTTACCATTTATAGGAGATAAGCCAGGGATAAAGGATAAGGAAGAGGATTATATATTAAGTGTGATAGGTCTTTTAAAGGAGAGGATTTCCATTCTTTCAAAATTCTGGGACCTTGGTTCATATTTCTTTGTAAAACCGGAGATTTATGACATAGAGAGTTTCTCAAAGTATGTTAGAAAGGGCAGAGCTGAGGTTAATAAAGAAAGGTTAGAAGAGATTATAAGGGCATTTAAAGGGCTTAAGGATTTTGATACAGAGACAATAGAAACATGTGTTAGAGATTTGGCTGAAGGGATGGGCATAAAACCAGGTCTAATAATACACCCGATAAGATTTACCCTTACAGGGAAGACTTTTGGACCCGGGCTTTTTGAGCTTATGGAGATATTTGGTAAGGATGAATGTGTGGAGAGACTTGAGTATTTTGTTGAGAAAATAATAACAAAAATAGGACGCAGATGAACGCAGATAAGCAGGATAATAAATTTAAATATAAAGAATTGACTGCAAAAATCATAGAAATTTTCTATAGGGTTTATAACAAATTAGGTTACGGGTTTTTGGAAAAGGTATATGAAAATGCTTTAATGATAGAGTTTAAGAAAGAAGGAATTCCTGCCTTAGCACAAGCTCCTATAAAGGTATATTATGACGATAGGGAAATTATAGGAGAATATAGTGCTGATATATTGGTGGATAATAAGGTCATAGTTGAAATAAAGGCAACCAAGAGGTTGGTTGAAGATAACGAGGCACAACTATTGAACTATTTAAGAGCAACAGACATTGAGGTAGGTCTTCTATTTAATTTTGGTCCTCAGCCGGAAATAAAAAGGAAGGCGTTTGATAATCACAGAAAAAGGAATATAAAAAATCATGATAATCTGCGTTTATCTGCGTCCTAAAAATTTCAAAGAGGGAGAGGGGTATGAATGACTTTGAATTGATAAAGAGGGGTACAGCCGATATCATAACAGAGGAAGAATTGATAAAAAAGCTAAAAGAGAGACGACCATTGAGGGTCAAACTTGGGATTGATCCCACAGCACCAGATATCCATCTTGGACTGGCTGTCCCACTTAGAAAGCTTCGCAAACTACAGGATTTAGGTCATACCGCGATTTTAATTGTTGGTGACTTTACTGCAAAGATTGGTGACCCATCAGGAGTATCAAAGACAAGACCTGTCCTTACAGATGAGGATATAAAGAAAAACATGGCAAGGTATAAAGATGACATTTTTCAAATTCTTCTACCAGAGAGAACTGAATTTAGATATAACTCAGAGTGGTGTGAGCCTCTAACCTCAACAGATATTATCAGGCTCGCACAAAAAGTAACACTTGCGAGAATTATAGAGAGAGATGACTTTGAAAAGAGATTGAAGGAACAAACTCCGATATCACTTCATGAATTATTATACCCTCTTTTTCAGGCATACGATTCAGTTTATATAAATGCAGATATAGAACTCGGGGGAACCGACCAGACATTTAACCTGCTTATAGGAAGGGAACTCCAGAGAGAATATGGGCAGACCCCACAGATATGTATAACGCTTCCACTCCTTGAGGGACTTGATGGAACAAGAAAGATGAGTAAGTCCTATGGCAATTATATCTCAATAAAAGATCCTCCCAAGGAGATATTTGGCAAGATTATGTCCATTCCTGATTCCTTGATAATAAAGTATTATGAACTATGTACGGATAAACCAGATGAGGAAATAGAAGGGATAAGAAACAGGCTTTCAGAGGGAGTTAATCCAAGAGATATTAAGGTCGAACTTGCTAAAGAGATAGTACAGATGTATTGTTCTAAAAAAGCTGCAAATGATGCAGAAAAAGAGTTCGAGACTATATTTAGAGATGGAGGCATCCCCCGGGATATAACCACTTATAAACTTGAGAATAAGATATGGATAGTAAAACTACTCCAGAATGTAGGATTTGCTTCAAGTGGAGCTGAAGCAAGAAGATTGATAAGCCAGGGAGCAGTTGAACTCGATGGTGAGATTATCAAGGATATAAACTTCGAGATTGATAAGGGTGGTATTTTGAGAGTTGGGAAAAGAAGATTTATAAAATTAATTAAGTAGAACTGTTAAATTAACTGAATTCTCCCCTTTTTCCCCCCTTCTATGAGTGGAAAAGCAGGAAAATGGTTTGAGATAATAATAGGCACAGGATTTTTCACGGGATACCTGCCTATTGCTCCCGCAACTTGTTGCAGCGGGCTCACACTTATTATATTTTATTTCCTTCCAAAGACGATTTTGTTACAAACCCTGATTATCCTTTTCCTCTTCTTTTATGGTGTATATATTTCAGGAAAATTGGAAAGGAACTGGGGTGAAGTAGATCCAAAAAGAGTGGTAATTGACGAGATGTGCGGTATGTTTTTATCGCTTTACCTACTGCCATGGAGTTGGAGAATCGGCATAATAGGATTTCTTCTTTTCCGTTTTTTTGATATTATAAAACCCTTCCCTATAAGGCAAACTCAGAAAATAAGTAGAGGCTGGGGAATCATGATAGATGATGTAATTGCTGCGTTATTTACCAATATTGTATTAAGGATTGTCATTCATTTCTTCCCTAAATACTTATGCGTCGGTTAATTCCATATATAGTCTTTTTTGTCTTTTCAGGGTGTGCTCCTAAGTTCATGCATCATACACCACCCCTTCCTGGTATTATATCCGTTTTAGAGACTCCTGAGTTCTGGATTGAGAAAATTCCTAATCCTGATAGTGTTCTTTTAGATGAGGAAGGAATAAGATTACTGAATCGAGAGATTGTTAAAAAGGAGCTCTATTTTAATGTATTAGAAAAGGGTACCGTTTTTTATAGGAAAGAGGTAAGAGATGAAATAAAAAAAACCTTAAGAAGGTTTAAATCTTCAAGTAAGGTATCACATTCAGGTCTTCCCTTTACGCAGGATTTCTGGGAGGAGATTGAGGAGAAGATGAATCTCAGGAAAATGTCCTATAAGATACCAAAGGTTTATGGATTAACATTAGAGAAGATTCATTTGAGAGATTTACCGACAAATGAGATTGCAGTTAGTTCACGCTCCTGTGAGTTTAACAGGTTACAGGTTACAACAGTAAGACCATTTGAACCAGTTCTAATCCTCCATAAAAGTATGGAGAAAGACTGGCTGTATATAAAATCAGGGTTAGCAGAGGGATGGGTTGATGCAGGGAGAATTGTATCTGCTGTTCGAAATTCGATTGTTACCTATCTTGATACACCATTTGTCGTTATTACTGGAGCGGATGTTCCACTCTATGGTGATGAGGAGTTTAAAAATTTTCTTATGTGGTTGCCAATGGGTACCCGAGTGAGGCTTGATGGAATACATTCAAGGGATGTAGTTTCTGTTTTAATACCTATTAGAGGAGACGATGGCAGTCTTAACTTCTTAAAGGCATACCTTAATAACGATGTCTATGTCAATGTAGGACATCTGCCATATACACAGAGGAATGTTATTAGACAGTCTTTCAAGTTGCTCTCCTTCCTGTATGGATGGGGAGGAACCTGGGATTCAGATGACTGTTCCGGCACTATTGTAAGGATTTTCTCTTGTTTTGGTATAAATCTGCCAAGAAATTCCAGTCAACAGCAGAAGGTGGGGTTAGCGGTTGTTTCCTTTAATAAGAAGACCAGGAGTAAAGAGAGAATGGAAACGTTGTATGATGCTGTCCCCGGAATTACAATTATGGGTTGGCCCGGACATATTATGCTGTATCTTGGGGTGCATAAAGGACATCACTACTGCCTGCAAAATATCTGGGGATTTAAGAAGAAGAGATGGTTCACAGAGGATACTTATTATATTGGCAAGGTGGTTGTATCTGACCTCTCCTTAGGGGAAGGAACCAAGAGAGGTTCGCTGCTGGAGAGATTGACTACTGCGAGGGTAGTGATGCCTGTTGAAAATGAGTGATTAATATTATCAGGCTATTAAAATTTAAGGTAATTATAAAACATTTAACACTTGTGTAGTTGCTTGAATCAATGGTAGTAAGTGTTATGGGGATTTAAAAGATTAAGACATATTAGTTAGTTTCATAAGTTATATATTGTCTCATAATATAGTAAAATATAATTTAGTATAAGATATTTTATAATTTCCAAATTTAATACCAAGATTAAGGTAAAATTACATATCAAAGATTAAAATTAAGATAAAAAAAGGCGGTAATGATTTGATAGCTGCTTCATCAGTCCGTTAAGGTTCGTAATGACGTATATCAACTATTCTATGCTTGTAATGATGGATGTTTAATATGAGATTGCCACGCTCTCCGTCAAGAACTGCGACGGACTCGCAATGACAAGTACTAACAACTATTGTTGCAAGGTGTGGAACGCCCTGCCTATTATTTTGGAGTGCATCGACCATGTCGATGCATGCAATGACCCCGCAGAGTATTTCTCTACAGGATAAACATGGTCATTGCAGTCCATAGATGAGATTTCCGCGTTCTCCGTCAAGAACTGCGACGGACTCGCAATGACAGCGTTCAGGGATGAAGAAATCGCATTTTTGGAGAATTGGTAATAAGTAGATAAAAAAAAGGGCCGCAACACGTATGTTGTGGCCCAATTTGTTAGATAAAATTAAAAGATTCACATTGTCTTATTTTACCTGAGCAGTATCATCTTATTTGTTCTTACTTCGTTTTCCGTCTCTATACGATAAAGATATATTCCTCCAGGAAGACCCTCTGAATCCCATTTTACAGTCTTCTCACCACTTGTTTGCCAATCGTCCACCAGGGTTGCTACTTTCTCACCTAATAAGTTGAACACCTCGAGCTTAACATATTTGTCTTCAGGAACTGTAAAACATATTTCTGTGGATTTGGTAAAAGGGTTGGGATAGTTCTGTAGAATATAATCCTCTGTAATCAACTCATCTTCAGCCACTCCCGTTGTGAAGTATGACATACGCCGTAGATATTCTGCATCAGTAAAGTTTGGGTTGGTCTCACCTTCTTGACTTGAAATATGTGCAATCTGTCCACATGTTTCTGCCCAGAAGCAGTAAGATATATAGCATAAAGTGTCTCCATACAATGGTGCACCCTGAAAGTATGTCACTGTTGACATCGTATCATATGAGAGTACTCTCAAGCAGCTATAAGTACCGAGTGGTACTTGTACTGTGCCCCAGGCATCAACTTGATATTGCACAGACATATCAGTTACAGTTACCATATCCATTCCTTGAATTGTGTCATAGTCAGTATTATGCCAGGACCAGTTATTACCATAGTTTATTGGAAGAGGTGTTATAGAGGGGTTATCATATATGATTAACATATCTTCTATTGGTGTATGGATTCCAGCACCAAGGCCAGAAAGACTACTTGTGGTTAACTCGCTGTAGCCATAGATCGTTACCGTAGTATCCATTACGCTTTTGCTTACAAGGTTAGCTGTTGGAAAATCGTTTGCAAATGGCGTATCATTTTTATTAACGATCAACCAACCCGTTGTATCAGTTGTTGTCTGTGAGGTGAAATTCCATGCATTCCCACCGCCAGGGTTTCCCACATCTACTGTAACTTCATAACATTCCTGATATATACAATAGGTTCCAATCTGTTGTGGTATCTCAGACGATGTTATGTTTATCTGTCCGTATGATACAGACAGCACAATAAACATTAAAGCAACAACTACACATGCATATCTTTTCATTACTCCTCCTTTACACCACCCCGGCACCAGGGGATGTGGTCTAATCCGTCATTGGTCGGTGCCACCACTTTTAATTTTAAAAATTTTCTAAACTCTTCTGATGTTAGTTAGTACTTTTACCAATAATGCGATTGCTTCGCCTGCCTGCCGGTAGGCAGGTCGTCCGTCAAGAAGTATGGCGGACTCCTCGCAATGACATACCACACTCGTGTCATTGCGAACGAATGAAGTGAGTGTGACAATCTTATTCCTCCAAACATGTCATTGCGAGTGAATGAAATGAACGCGGCAATCTCATATGTGATATAATTCAGTAAAAAGCGATTGCTTCATCCTTATGGATTCGCAATGACAGAAAAGACCCGCATTACGTAACTTTGGAACACTTTCTAATATTATACGAAAAAAAAGGATATTTGTCAAGTAAAAAGTTTGTATTAAGGATTTAATTATCATAAAAAATTAAGGAAGATCTTCGAACTTGCAATAAGTAATGCAATTACGGTCTTGGCATCACAAATTTTTCCCTCTCGAACCATATTTACTGATTCACTTAAGGGTAGTAACTTAAAGGTGATGTTCTCGTCGTAATCCAGATTGGGAGTTTCTTTCTTTAGATTATATGCAAAGTAAAGATGAAGGATTTCATTTGAATAACCAGGACTTGTGTAGAAATTAAGGACATGTTCTATATTGTTTGATGTATAACCAATTTCCTCTAAAAGTTCTCTTCTAACTGCACTATCTGGGTTTTCCCTCATCTCTATTATACCTGCTGGTATCTCAAAAATCTCTTTTCTCACGGGATATCTGTATTGTTTTATAAGGATGATTTCATCCCTGCCGACGAATGGTAGGCAGGCAACAGCACCCTTGTGGTCGATAACCTCTCTTTCTGTTCTTCTCCCATTATCAAGAAGAACCTGGTCTTTATAAAGGGTGATTATTTTTCCTTCATATATTTTTTTACTATTTATCTGTTTTTCCATAATTACCCCTTCTAATAAGTTTAAAAAATTAACCACAGATTCACCCTGTTAAATAACATAACAATAAATGTCAGAATTATACAGTAACCGCTTCTATTTAACAGGGTGAACCTGCGTCCAGAAATGCGTTTCACCTATCGAGACCTAATGAAATTATATGTGAAAGCCCCAAATCCTGATGGGTAGTTACCATGTAACTTAGACCAAAATTGTTAATATATAATGCAGCACCTGCAATAAAAGAGCGAGGAGAGGTGTTCATCCCGACTCTTGTAGTAAGAAATTTTGATAGATGAATTATTCCTGTAACCTTTGTGCTTGTTTCAAAACCCTCCTGTTTCAAAATTCTTACATCTATATCGAACCAATCTTCCGGGGAGATGTATATCCCTCCTGCAAGTTTACTGTCAATTGCGTCATCTTTGATGTATGGATTTGTAAAATCAGAGAGAGTTAACCAGATGCTACTGAATTTTAGAGTGGACATTATACCTATATCTCCTGATACAGCATAAGAGGTTCCGTATTCCTTTGTAGATACATACAGCAGCTTGATAAATGAACCGAACTTAACAGATTTATAGCTGTTGCCATATCCAATTGATATTTCGTTCTCTCTATAAGTATGCTCGCCAAAATTCGAGACTCTTAAGGCGAAAGAGCCTATTCCTGATGGTATTCTTAAGGCAATTCTTTCAGTAGCGAGTTCATATAACCCGAAGGGTATTATATATTCTGTAGATATACCAAAATTAGAATGAATAAAGGCAGGTGAGATATAGATACCCTGAGACTTCCAGATATCCCCTTCAAAGTCTACTGGTTCGAAGAGGGGATATAGAGATGCAGGTATAAGTAAAATGAAAAAGTAGAAAAATTTCATGGCAAGATATTTTACGACATTTTTCTTTAAAAGTCAAGGAAAAAGTAGGTGTTATACCAAACTCTCGAAATGATAAACCTGTGAACTTTTGTAAACATGATAATGCCTTGCTTGATTTTAAAACTTGCATCGTTTGAAGAATAAGGGTAAATAAATTCGGTTCTTCTCCATTTTAGTTTATTAAGATGATTTTCAAAAGATGTACAGGCATAAGAA
>JAGMCL010000099.1 GCA_023129165.1 Caldifarciminota bacterium
CTGTTATAGAGACACCTATGGCAGTAACCGGTGATACATACAAGCTTATGTGGGATGAGACATTCCACGATGATGCCGATCCAATATTTTCTTACAGAATCTATAACGAGACAAAGGGAGAATGGACCCCATCAACACTCTCACCAGCTATGGTTCCAGTGGAAACAAGGATACGTGAAATTGTCGAGGGAGATAATGGAGATACTGTAACTGTAGAAGAATGGTATGGGCCCTTCACAACCGACATCTTTGATGGTGTATGGTTCTCAGGTAAGATAATAATCGACCTTACACACAGGACTGCAATAGTGATTGATACAACGGTTACACCGCCTGATACATCAACAGTCGACGCATCTGCTGTGAGGCTTCCTGATTCCATAAAGGTTATAACAGGAGACTACCCTGAGTCTGTCCTTGAAATCTCTGGCTTCTTTGAAGCAACCACTGCAGAGGTTAGTAATGGAATTTCACCAGAGAATAAGATGTGGGCATACAAGGGTGGCGTCGATATAGAGATCAGATGGATAAAGGATGGCGATACACTAACCTGTGAGGTCTGGGATGTAACAAACGATGCCCTGATTCCATCCAATATCCTCACTGATGATGGATGGTGCTTCTCTGGTAGGCTGTCATTCAAACCAACCAAGACATATCTGACTTCAGGTGACAGAGCAATATGGTTCTATATCTGCGGAGTCAGATATAACTTCAATGGTGGAAGTGCCATGACCACAGACCAGTTTAACCAGATAGCAAACGGTGATGTATGGAGGATATACAGCTCCTGTAGTGCGATTTTGCCTGGTCGCGGTAATGAGTTTACTATAGAGACAACGGCAATGGTATACGACAAGACAGGTCAACTGGACCTGGTACAAGTAGTTCCCAATCCCTATATCGTGAGAACGGAATGGGATTTAAGCAGGGAGTACCAGTGGGTCCACTTCACACACCTTCCATCTTATTGCACTATAAGAATATATACATTATCGGGTGACCTTGTGAGGATGCTCAATCATACCCCAACATCTGAAGGTGGAGTCTTGGGTGACGTTGGTGGTATGGAGGCATGGGACCTTCTATCCTATAATAATCAGCTAATAGCCTCTGGTATATACCTCTATCACATCTCTACCCCGGATGGGGACGAGAAGGTGGGTAAATTCGCCATTATTAGATAAAGGGAGGTCAATATGACTTTGAATAGACGATTATTAACCATAGCGGTGGCAATATTCATTACTACCTCTCTCTTCGCCCAATTCTCAAAAGTGGCACAATCTGGGGCGCAGTGGCTCAAGATATGGCCTGAACCAAGAGGGGTAGGTATGGGTGGAGCATGTGCAGCTATAGTAACAGATGCCAGCGCTACATACTGGAATCCTGCCGGGCTCGCACTTTCAACAACCAGGAATATTGTTGTAAGTGATGTCGAGTGGTTTGCAGATACCAGGATAAACTTTCTCTCATGCGCATATCCGTATACAGGGCTGGGTACCTTTGGATTATCCTTAATCGCTCTCACAATGAGTTCAGAAATGATAACAACTGTTGAAGAACCAGAAGGTACGGGTGAAAAATGGTCAGCCGGGGGAGTGTCAATTGGATTATCCTTTGCAAGAATGATAACCGATAAGTTCTCCTTTGGCATCACAGGAAAGCTAATCCAGGAAGGTATCTGGGATATGACATCTACCGGCTTTGGATTAGATATTGGTGCGTACTTTAATCCAGGATACTTTGGGAGTCTGAGATTCGGTTTCGCTCTAAAGAACTTTGGCGCTGATATGAAGTTTACTGGAGGACAACTGGAAGAAGAATTGTGGAGACCAGACGCACCAGGTAATGTAGGACCTCTGGATGTTGAATTGCTCGCACATCCTTATCATCTACCGACATCTATAAATATTGGTGCAGCATATGATATAATAGACGTGCCAGCTCAACGCCTAACTGCGAGTTTAGAACTATACCACCCTATAGATGGTGCAGAGAAGGGCTGTTTCGGCATTGAGTATAGCTATAACGAAATGTTCGCAGTCCGTCTTGGATATCAATTTGACCCTGATTTAGAACATGAGGAACAATATCCAGTTGATGAAGAGGAAGAGACTGAGGATATATATGGTGAACCCTCTGGAATGGAGAGACTGAGTGCCGGTCTTGGATTCAAGTATGCTGGTTATAAGGTTGACTACGCATATCAGGATATGGGATTGCTCGGGCTCGTACACAGAATTTCTATAGGTATGTACTTCTAACAATTGGTTTCTATAGAGGATGTGCTGTAAAAGGGCTCCCCCATCCAGGGGGAGCCCTTTTTTTATGGTACTTGGGGGTCAGGTCTTTAGTTTTAAGTAATGGTTCAAACTCTCATGATAACTGATAAGAGGGCACCTGTCATTGCGAACGAATCCCCCATCCTTCTGGAATAGGGGGATGAGCGTGGCAATCTCATCCCGACATCTGTCATTGCGAGTGAATGTAATGAGCGTTGCAATCTAATACTTACTATACGCCATAATACGTGATTGCTGAATCTACATAATTGACATACATGTAGGCACGAATTCAATTCGTGCTATATAAATCGCACGGTTAAAAAACCGTGCCTACAACTTTATTCATTTCGCAGGCATAAAGCCTGCGGCTACCATTATGAAACACTCAGACATGTAGGCACGCCTGTCCCCCAGAGAAGGGAAAATTCAATTCGTACTGAATACATTTGCACAGTTAAAAACTGTGCCTACATTATTAATTCACATTCTGTAAACATGCGATTGCTTCGTCGTCCGTCAATCCGTCGCACTTCTTGACGGACGACGGACTCCTCGCAATGACAAGAAAAAGGAAGCATTATTGTGAACGCCCAACGGGAGCCGCGGCAATCCCGTCACTTTTTGCCAATAAGTTATTGTTTTGGGGTGTATTACCTTGGTAATGCAACAGTAGGTATACCTACCCCGTTGAAGGTGGGGAATTAAATTCATGTAAGGTATAATTATAACATAATTTTTGCATACTTTAAAAAGCTCAACAAAGATATAAAGGAGGCTTAATTGAAGCTGATAAATATAATAATATTAACTTTACTCACATTAACTTTTGGGACAAGCAACCTAAGCGCAAAATCTCAAGAGGTATATCTTCTGCCCTCTATAGGTGGGGAACCGAGTAAAGTAGTTCCGGCAGAAAAAGACTGGTCCAGATGGCTCATACAGTATGATGGAGGAACGAGCCCTTACTACTTAAGTGGACTACTACCGGGTGATACCCTGGGCGTATACTTCATACCACCCGCAGGCTGTTATCTTATCGAAGTACACTTTTGCAGATATAAA
Source organism: Caldifarciminota bacterium (assembly GCA_023129165.1). Classification (GTDB taxonomy): domain Bacteria; phylum Hydrothermota; class UBA3073; order UBA3073; family UBA3073; genus JAGMCL01. The sequence continues at coordinate 3,351 of JAGMCL010000099.1, forward strand.
TGGTGTGAGGATAGTCCTGACATATATTATGCATTCGTTGCTGATGTTCCCGATGGTGTAACACTTGATTCATATGAGGAGTATCATAGTTACACATCTTTGCCGGGTCAGAGCCCCATAGGTGATTATTTTGTGGGGTCAACTGTAATGGACTTGCCGTATACAGGAGATTGGCATTGGGACACCCTTGTTGTTCCTGGCACTCCTTACATAGGCATGAACGCCTTTTGGGCTGGATACACGATAGAGGATACCTGCCACTCAACAAGGATAGACGCAGGTGTAGACCCACCATATCATGCGATATGCTGGAAGCAGGGTGGAGCAGGACCCGAGACGAATGGTCCAGGCTGGTATGCTTCATGGCATCTTTTCTGGGCGAGAGCCCTTGTGGAGTGTTATCCGATTTTTCTTTATGTTGAAGTTGAACAGTTATTGGGTTCATATGACCCAGGAAATAGAACAGTCCATATCTACACTGAAGATTATAGTCCAGATACTGCTACCCTCGGAATTGATGAAATATACCTATATTACTTTGTAGAAGACGGAACCGATACTATGAAAGCTTCTGTAGTTCAGGATTCTGTGTATGATATCTTTCCAAACCATGAATACTCCTGGTGGCACGCAGTTATACCGAGTCAACCAGCCGGAACTAGGGTTACATACTGGGTAGAAGCTACTGATTATCAAGGTATAGTGAGTTGCTCAGATATACACTCCTATATGATAGGCTCAGGCACGGACAACTTTGGTCTTCTATATATTGAGTCGGATGAAAATTGGGGTAATGGTATTCACGACGCATTTGCAGGTTTTCCATGGGATTTCTGGTATGAAACGACAGACGGTATCGCTGATAATACTGTAACTGATTTCTATATCACAGGTGATGGCGCAAGGGAATTTGCATGGCTCAGCTTCTCAGGCTACAAATTTGCTGAATGGACCTTCACAGATGAATTCAGTAATTTCATAGATATTGGTGGAGGCATACTAGTCGCAGGTCAGGATATTCCTGGCGGCGGTTATGGGCTCGGTTATGGTGAGTGGGTCGCACCCCCATCACCATACCCCTTGAGAGACTATCTCATGGCATTCGAAGGAACAGACGATTATATTGGAGTATCTCCGTTCTCAGTCTTTGTTGATGCCACAGATGTGGTCACGCTGGGTATGGCTGAAGAGTTAGTCGTTGACTGTGCTATAGCTATGCAGAGCACCTGGGTTGGTATATTCACAGACCTCGACCCCGGCTGTGTACCTCTGTTCTTTGATGGTGAGGGTAATATCCTTGGATACAGGTATGAGTCAGCAAAGGGCTTCAGGGTTATATTCCTCTACTTCCCATTCCATGCAATAACCACAACAGAAGATCAGGATACATTTATTGAAAACGCTACTTTTTGGTTATGGTTTCCCGGTGTAGAAGAGAATCCTGGAGAATTAACCTATGAACTACCTATGGTGATTCCGAATCCACTCTCAAGACCTACTACAATCAATTTCACCATTCCAAGGAGCGAGCATGTATCTGTGAATTTATACGATATAACAGGTTCGCTTGTTTCCACCCTTGTGAACAAGGAACTCACCGCTGGAACTCACTCTATCACGATAAACACGGATAACCTTGTTTCCGGTGTTTATTTCTTAAAAACGGATGCAGGTGCATTCTGTCATACGGCGAAATTTTTAGTGGTAAAATAGTAAAGAAATACCGCAAGAAATAAAATAAAAGACAAATTATTTATAGTAGGTGTCTCCTGATGTCTATAACTTTTTGCCCCTTCTACCAATGGGATAGAGAGTTTGTATTGGAGTGCAATAGCTTGCTATTCCCTTACAACTTTTGGGTCATCATTTGAACAAGCTAAATTAGAGAAGAACAAGTTTTTAAGTTTATTAGCCTGGAGGACTTATGGACAAAAGGGGGTGTATAATATTAATTGTAATGCTATTTAGTATTTCCATCAAGGCAATCTCAAACAAGACACCAGGTGAAAAGTGTTTTCAAAAAAGATGGCACACAATAAATCGAGTAGATATGCTAATATCGAACCGGGGAGATTTTGGACATAACGAGGCAGTTGCTCCAGGGTCATACTGGCCAAGAGGATCTGGAGAACCTTATATATTCGGTGCGGGAATATGGATTGGAGCATTCATAGAAAAGGAATACCAGGACTCAGTAGAGCAAGAGATACATACCTTTCTTTTCCCAGATGGCAATCTTCCGGATACACTTATAGGAGATGTGCTTGTATCAATCGGTTACAACACTGTTGGTTCAGGATTTGACTTCGTACCAGGTCCACCGGACTCAATACATATATGGGACCACTGGATAAATCCCCTATCGCATCCAGAAGACAGGATATATTTCTCGACCGATTCTTTGGATATGAGTGAATGGCCTCTAACAAACGAGTTCGGAGAGCCGATATCAGCAGTCTTCGGTGAGCCAGACATATGGGCTGATGAGGAGACCTGGTGCGAATACAATGACCTTTGTGATTCTCTTCATAACTTTTTAGGAGGGGAACCACTTCCCACATATCCACTTGGGATTGCAGTAAAACAGATAACCTACGGATGGAATACACCTGAATTACAGGATATACTATTTCTATTATTTGAGTTCGAGAATGTGAGTAATGACACAATAAGACATATGTTCGTTGGGAATGCATCGGATATGGATGTTGGGGATTCAGACAACGACCTTCTTGGTCTCGATATTTCAAGACAACTCGGATGGACTTCTACTCTCGTTCAGGAAATTGGGTGGTCTTCTCCTCCGCCTTATTACGTTGGGGTCTGTCTTCTCCAGGGACCCAGAGCAGATGACACCCTCCAAATCCATGGAGAGGATGGAATTGGTAATGTTTTGCTGGATACTATTATCTACCCCAACGAGTATATTCCACTCACTTCCTTCACAAAGTGCACAAGACAGATGGATGCAGACAATGAGCTCAAGAGATATATGATGCTTGGTGGGTGGAATATATTAACAGGTGAATACTGCCCATTTCATGGTATCCCTGATACGACACACCAGGATAAAAGAATGGTTATGGGATGTGGACCATTTAAGCTTGAACCTAATGAAGTAGATACATTCGCCATAGCAGTAATGTTTTCAAATGGCAATACCGGAGGTCTTGACTATCTGAAACAAGAGGCAAATATGGTTGGAATTGATGAGAAATATGAACCTTTGACATATACCCTTCCCACGGTAGCTCCGAATCCGCTCTCGGTATCAGTTGGGATTAACTTCTCAATACTTAAGACCGAATATGTATCTATCAAAATATACAATGTGATGGGTTCGCTTGTTTCCACACTTATGAACAAGACACTTACTGCCGGCACACACTCTATTACATTAAATACAGATAAACTCACTTCAGGTGTCTACTTCCTGAAAATAAACACAAGCAATTTCTCTGGAACGAGTAAGTTTATTGTAATAAAATAGTATCCTATAACTATAGAAGGCATATATTTTTATATCGCAAGCATCAAGGCTAACTTGCTTTCCCCCTGCTTTCCTGTAGGCATGATAGGCAGAGCGGTCAGGAGAGATTTTACCTTAATATAAATAAAAAAAGGGGATTGCACTACTCTGTTGAATTGAGAGGTACACAAACTTTAAGGGAAGGAATTTACGTTTATCTCTCTCGTCTTGTCGTCGATTATCTTCATGTGAATTTTAACAACATCTTCGGGTAATAAATCTTCAATCCTGTCTGCCCATTCTATCAAACATATGCCATTTCTCTCTCCAAGCCGTTCATAAACCTCCTGAATGAGTATTGATGAAGGGTCATTTATTCTGTAAAGGTCTATGTGATATATTTTATTGGGTAATCTATCTGAGTTATGGGTTTTATTTGGTATGTATTCCCTGATTACAGTAAAGGAGGGACTCTTAACTCTTCTGGTAATTCCAAAAACCTTACAGATTCCTTTTACAAAGACTGTTTTGCCTGCACCAAGTTCTCCAAAAAGTGCAACAATATCGCCATTTTGTAGCTTTTTCCCTACTTCTTTTGCAATCTTTACTGTCTCCTCTTCACTATGAGAAAGCATTGTTCTTAATGGAATCAAGAAGGAAAAATGTAAAATAAAAAGACACCAATTACTTATAACATTATCGCCCCGCCAAAGGCGGGGCTCCTACCTTTAATTTACTATTTTCGATTGCTTTCCAATATCATTTAACCTAATCAACCAATTAACTTTTCAACTAATCAACTCTTATCTCATTTAACATTTAACATGTAACATCTACCAACCTGTTCTTTAATTCCTCTGGGATAAGAGTAGGTATTCCAAGTTCCTGAGCCCAGTATGTAAGTCCTTTGTCGGCTGTGACAAGAATACCCTTAAGTTCTTTTGCGAGTAACAGTAGGTCAACATCCTCTTTCGAGTCAATTATGCCCTCTCTCATAGCCTCTCTATAGTTCGCCCTCAAAAACTTTATTATCTCATCTATCTTTCCATCACTCCTTACAGCCCTCTCTGCCAGCCTTAAACCCTTATCAGTCCTTTTTCTCATATCAGCAACGAGATCATAGAGAAGAAACGCAGGTATCTTTAGTTCGTGTTTCTTTGGCGCCTTAATTTTCAACTCCGTCAGAGCCTCATTATCAATATCAGATTCTTCTGCAAATTTCTTTAGTTCCTCCAATACCGATGGAGGCATATAGAATCTATAACCCTTAACTTTACCAGCAAGGGATAGAAACTTATTGAATGATTCCGTGGTGGAATTACCAAAAAAATGACCCACGAATACACTTGTATCAATAATTATCTTCTCCATAATTAATTCAGTAAAGCACAAATAATTTTCTTCCCTCAGGTATCAAAATTTTTACCTCGCTTGTCCCATGTTATGGGACAACTGTCCTATACTATAGGACAGATAATCCGTATAGATTGCTACCCTCCTTGGGCATCTTCCTTTCCCGTTACTGTGACATATTTTTGAAATCTGCTGCGTGGCTTATCGGGAATGGTTCTTTTTAAGTTATTACCACTTAGAAGAGGATTTAATATTTGCCTCTTAAAATTTTTTCTATCACTCAATCCCAGAAATTTCATAATTTCTTTTAACGATTTTGGTTCTTCGCAGTATCTCAATACTGTAGCATGCCTGTCCGTTATCGTGACTTGGGGGGTGACTTGGGGGGTCTGATAGGGTAAGACAAGTGTAAAGGTATCGTTCTTTTCACTGCTTTCCCACTTTGGGACAGGATAACCTGATTTTACTATATCCATTATTACCGTTGTGAAGCCAGTCCCCTTAGTTTCTGCCCATCCTATATCATAAAACATCGATGCTATCAAAGGGTTGCGAAGTTCGGAACCCGGTACATCGAAAGAATCTGGGTCTTTAAGAGAGTATCCAGGATTATAAAACTCAATCCTATCGTTATATATTCTAACCTGTGCAGGGGTGGGATGGAAGTAATTCTGATGCATTAACAGATTGCTGATAGCTTCTCGCAAAGCTCGGTTAAAGGGATTTTCTTCTGTTCTGGCTAAACCCTTCCCCAGTTCAAAAGGGATCAAAAAGAATCTGTTTATAATATCGAGTGTCTGAATTCTCATTGCTAAGAGATTTCCCCTTAAATCCTGAGATAAAAATAGGTCTTTATCCTTACCCCATTCAGTGCCTTTTATGCGGATAATATCAAGCCTCCATGCGGGAAAAAATCTCTTGATAAGGATTTCTTTACCAAAAAGCAGTGGACCTGCGACCGTAAGTGTCTTCTTATCTGGTGACAACAGGTTGTAAGCCTCTAAAATTCCTTCATTACTTAAAGACAGTTCGGGAGCATCGGGTCTATCCAATCCACGCAGATTACGGAATGCCTTAAAGGCAGATTCATCTGTATCCATCATACTTGTTTCTTTAACAGCCTGGGCATCGGGAGACCCCATTCTCTCCTGAAAAAATCTCTTTAAATCAGCATCAGTAAGTCTTATATCAGTTGCTCCAACCCTTTTGTATCCACCCTTGAATGGTCCTGCGTCCTTTATGTATATAGGTTTTTGATATTTTAGCGCTTCTTCCACCTCGACAACAATGAAATCTTTGTTTTCCTCTCGAATAATTTCAGGTTTTATCACAGGACAGAAGTTGAACTTTGGTCCGATAGTAGAAGTTAAATCGTCCATCAACTGCTGAGACTGCTCAATACCTTTAGGGATGAAATTCTTTCCTTCCTGTTTGACCCCAAGTATAATCAATCCCGTGTTAGTATTGGCGAAGGCTGAGATTGTTTCCCATATATCCTGTGGAAGGCCACCCCGGGCATCCTTAAACTCAATTTTGTCCGTTTCGCCTCGGGATATAAGGATGGCTAATTTTGGCTTATTCATTTTTTGAGTCCAATAGAGATATTTTTTTTAATTCCAAAGCCTGATGACTTCCCTTCTTACGGTGCTTTGTGTCTTAACTTGTCAAATCCTTTACTGATTGCCGCTGGAAAAAGAAGTTGCCAAGGTCATAAAACTCTGAGTCTTATATCTCTCAAAAACATCCTTTGAAATATTCAAATATTTCAACTTTTTGTTAGTTGGTTCTGATATTTTTAACAATAGCCCCGCATGAGCGATATTTATAACTTGCTTCAATAAGCTGATGAGTGCCTACCACAGGCAGGCACTCAAATTTTATTATCAAACAAATAGATTAGTTAGCATGTGGACTCTTTGTAATGATATCGGGGTTAGTCACCTATTGCGGTGATCCTCCCACGATAACATCTTTACAAACTCTTCTGTCTTTTTCCTTGCTGCTTCTGCGAAATCTAAATCATTTGATGCATATATTATAGACCTTGATACGGCGGCTATTATACCACCATAACCCAGAATATCCTTTGGCTCCCCGCCCTGTTTACCTATACCTGGTGCAAGAATAGGTATATCTGTAATCTCCCTTATCCTCTTAAATGCATCAGGCTTCGTTGCTCCAACAACAAGTCCAAGATTATTATTCTTATTCCATTCATTCACCTTTCTTGCAACTAATTCCCATAATGGTTGCATGGATAAATCCATGCCTACATTTTCCTGTGCGAGCAATTGTTCCTCAAAGTCCTGTGAAGATGGATTTGATGTAAGACAGAGAATAAAACTCATTTTATCTTTATAGGAAGCAAATGGTTCTATTGTATCATAGCCCATATATGGGTTCAAGGTTACTGCATCAAAGCCCATATTTTCAAAAAAGGCCTTAGCATACATTCTTGCAGTATTACCGATATCCCCTCTTTTTACATCTGCTATGGTTATAAGCTCATCACCTACGTATTCCCTCAGTTCTTTCATAACATGCTGTCCACAGGAAACCTCAAAGAATGCAGAGTTGAATTTATAACCACATACAAGGTCTGATGTGGCATCAATTACCTCACGGCAAAATTTTAATATGGGATGCTTCTCACCAAGAATGGAAGGGGGAATCAGGGATGGATCAGGGTCAAGTCCCACACAAAGAATTGAATTATTTCCACTTATACTGTTAAATTTTTCTATGAATTTCATTTCTAAAAATAAGAACTTAGCTGCCCTCCATAAAAGACTTACGCATCAATTACAATGTGTCCAATACGAAACCACCCTTCTTTATACTACATAAATAACCCAGCACCTACCTTGCGAGTTTGCGTCAACCTTTTTCTCTTCTCCTCTATTTCCAATATCTCTTTACCCTTAATCTTTGTGGGATAGTCACCATCGAAACACGCTCTACAGAAATTTTCTTTTCCTATCGCCTCCTTTAATCCATCGAGAGTCTGGTAAATAAGTGCATCTACCTTAAGAATATCTCTTATTTCATCCTCATTCTTTTCTCTTGCAATAAGTTCGCTTCTGGTCTGCATATCTATCCCATAATAACATGGATTCCTGATGGGTGGAGCAGAGATTGCAAAATATATCTCTTTTGTTCCTGCATTTTTAACAACCCTTACAATTTGCCTTGAGGTGGTACCCCTTACTATGGAATCATCAACAAGCAAAACCTTCTTGCCCTTGAGCTCATCTATTAATGGATTCAACTTATATTTTATGTGCCTCATCCTCTCATCGTCCGTGGACATTATGAATGTCCTAAGAATGTATCTATTTTTTATCAATCCTTCTCGGTAAGGAACACCAATTTCCTCAGCAAGTGCAATAGCTGTTGGTCTTGATGTATCAGGAATTGGAACAACCACATCAGGTCTTATACCCCTTCTCTTCACCTCCTTTGCAAGCCCTTTACCAAGAGAGAGTCTTGCCTTATATACGGATAAACCATCCAGAACTGACTCTGGTCTTGCAAAGTAGATATATTCAAATATACAATGTCTTGGACTTCCTTTCTTTAGCATTTTCTGCGTTACCCTTCCATTTTCATCTACAAGTATACCCTCACCCGGAGCAAGGTCTTTTATGATATTGTATCCAAGAATCTGAAGAACCACACTCTCTGAGGTAAAAATATAGTTTTCACCCTTTCTTCCAAATACGAAGGGTCTAATTGCATTGGGGTCTCTAAATGCAAAAAGTCCAACACCAGATACTACAGCCAATATAGAATAGGCACCATTGGTTTTATCCATTATCACTCTTCCAGCCTCAAAGGGATCGTTTGTAAAATTATCAGCGAATATATTTAAAATGACCTCGGTATCACAGAAGGAATTCAGGTATCTCTTTTCTCCCAAGCTGCGTCTCAATTCAAAATAATTAACAATATTACCATTGTGAACAACAGAGATACCAACAGGAGAGGTTGTAAGAAACGGCTGAGCATCTTCCTCGTCACCCCTACCAATTGTGGGATACCTGACATGCCCGATTCCAATCGTTCCGCGTAATCTTTTAAGAGAATTTCCGGTTAATACATGTGAGACAAGTCCATTACCCTTTTTGGAATAGAATCTTTCTCCATCATATGTGTTAATACCTGCGGAATTCTGTCCACGATGCTGTAATGCCATAAGCCCCACGAAAAGTTCTTTTGCCACTTCATCATTACCTTTTATGCCTATTATTCCACACATTTTTTCTGGATTAGTTAATTGGTGAGTAGTTAACTGGCAATCCTGTAGAGAAAAAGTTTAAAATGATTCTACTAACCAGTTAACCCACTTTGGAAGCTGTGGGTTTTTGAGTGGATACCATCACAAACTTAAGAGATTCACCATCTCTATCAACAAGTATGTTACCCTTATTAGTCGTCAGAAGTTTCTCAGAAAGTGGGTCCTCAAGCAGTCTCTGAATAGTGCGTTTCAATGGTCTTGCTCCATATTCAGGATCAAACCCCTTTTCAATAAGTAATTCCTCTGCCTCATTTGTAAGTTCAATCTTAAATCCCCTTGCCCTTGCTCTAACAACAACATCCTTTAGAAGTATATTAACTATCTTTGCCATCTCCTTCTTGCCCAGGGGATTAAATACCACTATTTCATCTACCCTGTTTAAGAATTCAGGGTTGAAAACCTTTTTTACTTCTGATCTTAGAAACACATCCATATCATCCTGTTTCTCTCCTGCACCGAATCCTATAGACTTACCCATCTCTTTAGTTCCTATATTGGACGTAAGTATCACACAGGTATTTTTGAAATCCACGTGTCTACCGAATGAGTCAGTTAGAACCCCATTTTCAAGTATCTGAAGAAGGATATTGAAGATATCATGATGTGCTTTCTCAATCTCATCGAATAGAACCACTGCATAGGGTCTTCTCCTGACCATCTCAGTCAATCGTCCACCCTCGTCATATCCAACATAACCAGGAGGTGCACCTATAAGTTTAGACGTGTTAAATTTCTCCATATACTCACTCATATCAAGTTTAATGAGAGCAGACTCGCTATCAAACAGGAACTCGGCGAGCTTTTCTGCAAGATATGTCTTACCAACACCTGTAGGACCGAGAAATATAAATGAACCAATTGGACGTCGTGGGTCCTTTAAGCCAGCTCTCGCCCTTCTTATAGCTTTAGCAATCACCTTTATGGCATCATTCTGACCAACGACTTTCTTGCTAAGTGTAGACTCCATCTTTAGCAATCTCTCCTGCTCCTTTATCTCTATACGTGTAAGAGGTATACCAGTCCAAAGTGAGACAACTTTCCTTATATCCTCCACTTTGACCTGGGCGGTCTTAATACCTTTTCCCTCCATTAAAAGACGTAGTGCTTCCTCCTCTCTTTTTTGCTCATCCCTAAGCTTCGCGGCAAGTTCAAAATTTTGATGCATAACTTGCTCTTCCTTCTTCATCGAAAGTACCTTTATATGTTCTTTTAGTTTTACAGTCTCTTTTGTTTGTGCTCCCCTTAATTTAACCCTGCTTCCCGCTTCATCAATTACATCAATCGCCTTATCAGGTAGAAATCTTTCTGTTATATATCTATCTGAAAGTTCAACTGCCTCTTTGAGTGCTGTATCATTGTAAATCACATTGTGATACTCTTCATACTTAGACTTAAGTCCATTGAGAATTTTCAGTGTGGCATCCTTATCAGGCGGGTTAACCATGATAGGTTGAAACCGTCGTTCAAGGGCACCCTCTTTTTCAATATATTTCCTATATTCAGAAAAAGTAGTTGCTCCAATACATTGTATTTCTCCTGATGCCAATGCTGGCTTTAACATATTTGATGCATCTATTGCACCCTCGGCTGAACCGGCACCAACAATTGTATGCAGCTCATCAATAAACAGTATTATTTCCTTATTTGTCCTTATCTCTTGAAGGATTGCCTTCATTCTTTCCTCAAACTGACCCCTGTATTTTGTACCGGCGATAACCTGGGAGAGATCAAGTGCCAGCACCCGTTTATTTAAAAGCACAGGTGGAACATTACCCTGTGCGATTCTTTCTGCTATGCCCTCTACAATAGCTGTTTTGCCAACTCCAGGTTCCCCAATGAGTACAGGATTATTCTTCTTCCTTCTACAAACTATTTGAATTACACGCTCAATCTCTTCATTGCGACCTATAATTGGGTCAAGCACACCATCCCTTGCAAATTTTGTAATGTCTCTTGTAAAGAAGTCAAGTGCTGGTGTCTTAGATGTACTCTTCCTCTTGTCTTTAGGAGTACCAAGAATGTTCATAATCGTCTCCTTCACGGCATTCTTATCAATAGAGAAAGAACCAAGGACCTGAAATGCACCCGAAGAAGACATGGAAAGCATTGCAAGGAGAATATGTTCTGTTCCTATATAATTGTGTCCCAGTTGTTCTGATTCGATCCCAGCTCGTTCAAGCACACTCCGAGCGTCTTCGCTCAGTACTGGCGACATAGATATAAATGCTGAACTACCATGGTAACCATAGCTCGAGTCTATATTATCAATGATGTCATCAGCGCTTATATTCAGTCTCACCAGAACATTGGCCGCTATTCCACCACCCTCCTTAATAATACCAAGGAGTATATGCTCACTGTTGATTGCATCGTTTCCACGTCTTAGAGCCTCATTGCGTGCAATTGACATCACTTTTACAACCCTGGGTGTATACTTTTCATTCATAATTTGAACTTTCCGAATGTTTCAGGTGTTAATTTTTCAAGATTCTTCTTCAGTCCATCCTCCAGCACAAAACTACTTCCAGTCTCCATGACATCTTCCTGTACATATATTCTTGCATTAAATCTCAGGGCAATGGCTATTGAATCTGATGGTCTTGCGTCAATTTCGTATATTGTGTTATCCCTTGTTACATGAATCCTGGCATAGAAGGTACCATTTTTAACCTCCTGCACGACCACATTCTGGATATCTGCATCAAAAGTCTTAATGATTATCTTCATGAGGTCATGGGTCATTGGCCGCTCGAGAATCTGATTATGCATGGCAATCAATATTGCCATTGCCTCAGAAGCTCCAATCCAAACTGGTAAAATACGATCTCCCGCTCGTTCCTTCAGAAATAGAATTGGAGTGTCTAAAAGTCGGTCAATATACACTCCCTCTACCTCTACCTCCACTAAATTTCCTCTTTCGAAACCACCCATACCTTTAAATTAGAGTAAACATCGGGATGCAAACGTATCTTTATGGTATAAACGCCCAGCTCTTTCACTGGTTCATCAAGTATTATAGATTTATGATCTATCTTAAATCCCTCTTTCTTTAATGCCTCTGATATCATTCCTGAAGTGACAGAGCCAAATAATTTGTCATCTTGACCAGCTTCCATTGGAATGGTTATAGATAGGGATTCTACGCGTGATTTAACTGCCTCAGCTTTAACCTTATTTCTTTCAGTTTTTCTCTGATTTACCTTGCACATCTCTTCGTATATTCTCACATTTCTACTGCTAAAAGTACAGGCAAACCCCTGAGGGATAAGCCAGTTTCGTGCATATCCATCCTTTACTTCTAATGTATCCCCAAAATTGCCAAGTCCCTCAACATCTTTCGTAAGTATAACCTTCATAACTCCCCCTACAAATCACCACAGACATGCATCATTTTACAAGAGTGTGTTGTATTGACGACAAAAAAATATATCCCTAATCTGGTACAAAAGGAAGCAATGCAATAACCCTTGCCTTCTTTATTGCCCTCTGTATTGCTCTCTGGTGCTTTGCACATAGCTTCGTAATCCTTCTCGGTATTATCTTGTGAGAGGGCGTCATAAACTTTTTTAAAAGCAAAACATTTTTATAATCAACAGCCTCATTATTTTTACAGAAGTAACACCTATCTATCATAAATCCTCCAAATCAATCTGTTAGTTGGATAGTTTGTAAGTCTGTTAGATTCCACCCAACTAACTAACCAACCAACTAAAAAGGTAATGCCTCGTCACCCTCTTCATTTATCTCTTTTACCTCTTCCTCTACCTTCTCAACAACAGCCTTTGTAAGATCTTGAATACTTAAGGCAATAATATCAATCGCAGACCTCTTCTGTCCATCCGGTGTTTCCCAAGAACGACTCTGAAGACGACCCTCTACAAAAACCGCACTTCCTTTATGTAATCTCTCACCCATCCTTTCAGCAAGTTCCCTCCATGCAGCGACTCTAACATAAGTCACGTCCTCCTCCCATTCTCCAGTCTTTCTATTGGGGTATCGTCGATTCGATGCTATCCGGAAATTAAGAACTGCCTGTCCATCAGGGGTATATCTCAGCTCTGGGTCTGCAGTGAGATTGCCTGTAATAAGTACCTTGTTAATACGTGCTACCCTATAATCAGCCATTCTCCTCCTTTCGCACAATATTATATCTCATAATATTCTGGTTAAGTTTATATTTTAGCTCAAGTTCTGGCAGCATCTTTGTTTCTAATTTAAGATTCATAAGAAGATAATACCCTGTGTCATTCTTCTTTATAGGATAAGCAAGTTTTTTCTTTCCCCACTTATCAACAGATATTATCTCACCCTTATGTTGCTTTAAGATTATCTCTATATCCTTAATTTCTTTCTCGATTTCTTCCTCATCTATAGAGGGACTAAAAATGAGAATGTTTTCATAAAAACGCATAAATCCTCCATTTAAAATTAGAACCCAAAATATTATAACACAACTATGCTGTGTTGTCAAGAAAAAAGTTACCCCAGTTCCCTTAAGGTTCTGAGGATATTCCCTAACATCCCTATGATCTGCGGATTAAAGAGTCCTCCTGTAAATCTATAGAGGATAATATAATTCTTTAGGCTTGTTTAAAATCAGATATATAAAATTTGTAAAGCCCTATCGGGTAGATTAAATACGTCTCAGGAGAGTAATCCTATTGTATAAATTCTCTCCAGATGCATCAATTCTACAAAAATATATACCAGGGGAGCATCTCCTGCCTTTTCCATCTCTACCATCCCAAATTACAGTGTGCCTTCCTTCCTGTTTTTGTCCTGATATAAGATGAGCAACCTTCTGCCCAATAACATTGTATATTGCAACATCTACTTCACCGACTTTATCAAGCACATAATCAATTCTAATGTTTCCCATTGAAGGATTCGGATATATGTTAACTTTTGAAAGTCTTTTTCTAACTTCAGGAGCTTCATCAATACTTGTACTTGAATACGGATTGATCATAATAGTCTGCGATACCGAAGGTACACCATTCGTTGACACCCATAGCAGATAATAACCACTCGGAAGGTTGTTCGTAGAGACTGGTAACTGCACTGTGACGGAGTTTGTATCCCATGTTGAACCATAAGGAGGTTCTAATGTAATCATGTGACCATCACCTAATGAAGAGCTTATTCTTCTCATCATAACAAGAGGATAGTTTGTTGCAGAATTCATAGAAGAGTTTCCTCCTCCTGAACTCTCACTAAATCCCTTAAACCCACTACCTGTTATGGTAATTATCTCCCCTGTATCTGCTGATGATGGTAAATTCTCTATCAACGGCTGAAGTATACTATCATATCCGGATGAGAGATATGATATCTCACAGGAATAAAGTGCACGTGTTCCTGTCGTATCTTTACCACCTGCCACAAGAACATCACCAGAAGTAAGGAGGGTTGCACTGTGTAATACCCTTTTTTGCGAAAGACTTCCTGCGGTCTCAAATGAAGCGGTCTGCGGGTCGTATCTTTCAACAGACACAAGTGGGATACTATTCTCTCCGCCAACAATGAGAACCTCGCCGGAAGTGAGCAGAATTGCCTTGTGTCCCTTTCTTGATTCAGACATAGCTGATACGCTGCTCCATGTACCACTCACAGGTTCATATAACTCAGCAGATGAGAGCACACTATCGTTCTCCCCACCTGTGACAAGAACCTCTCCTGATGGAAGTATTGTGGCTGTATGCCCCACCCTTGGTTCATTCAAATCATTTATAGACGACCACATATCCATCTGAGGATTATACAACTCAGCAGATGGTAGAGTAATACTGTTTTCACCACCCACGACAAGAACCTTGCCAGATGTTAGCAGGGTAGAAGTATGTCCTTTTCTGGCATCAGACATAGATGATACACCAGTCCAGCTGCCATTTTCAGGATTGTATAGTTCAACAGATGAAAGCACACTGTCGTTCTCCCCACCTGTTACGAGAACCTCTCCTGATGAAAGCAGGGTAGCCGTATGCCTTGTTCTTGGCTCAGATATAATTGTTGTATCTGACCATGTATCTGTCTGGGGACTATATATTTCAACAGATGATAAGGAAGTGCTATCCATACCACCCACAACAAACACCTCACCAGATGTGAGCAATGTAGCTGTATGTTCTTTTCTTACTTGAGACATACTTGACACAACGCTCCAGCTGCCGCTCTCAGGAACATATAACTCAGCAGATGAGAGCACACTGTCACTCTCCCCTCCAACCACAAGAACCTTACCAGAGGCAAGTAAATTGGCAGTATGACCATATCTATTGTTAGTGATGTCCGATGCTAAAGTCCAAAGGATTGAATCAGGAGTAAAAACCTCACAAGTGGCTGATGTATGACCGCCTGCCACATATACCTGACCTGAAGGCAGCAGTATGGATGTATGTGAGTATCTTGCATTTGACATACTCTCTGTAGTGCTCCAGGAATGAGTTGCTGGGTTATATATCTCGCAGTATGAAAGGAGTGAGGGATATGTTGACTGTCCGCCCATAACAAGCAGTTTGCCAGAAGGTAAAAGATTTACAGAGTGCAACCACCTTGCCCATGTAAGGTCCTGTCTATATGTCCACGTCTCTTCTTGGGGATTATACATCTCACATGATTTGAGATACAAATTGTTCTTGCCGCAAACTACTAAGACCTCGCCAGAAGGGAGGAGAGTAGATGAAGGCCATGCCCTTTCAGTCTGAATGTCGGTTGTTATCGACCATTGCCCTGTAATAGGATCGTATATCTCGCAAGAACTTAGATAATCATCTTTTGTAGGCCCAAATCCTCCAACCACCAGTACTTTACCTGAGGGTAGGAGCGTAGCACTATGACATGACCTTGAATATTCAAGGGTATCTGTTGTTGACCATTGGCCGGTTTCCGGATCGTACAATTCGCAGGAAGATAAAACCCAAAAGCCCTGCCCTCCAACCACCAGAACCTCTCCAGAGGGTAGTAGTGTTGCCGTATGTGCCCTCCTCTGTTTAGAGAGGGTCCCTGTAGTCGACCAGGTATGTGAAATATGGTCATAGACTTCGCAGTAAGGGAGAAGTGTAGTTCCCCATCCACCCACCACAAGTATATCTCCTGAGGACAACATTGTTGCAGTATGTTGGTACCTGCTATAAGTTAAACTGTCTGTCTCTCTCACAGTACCAGTCTCAGGGTTGTATATCTCACATGACTTTAAGGCTGATGTGCCATAACCACCTGCTATGAGTACTTCACCTGAAGGAAGAAGAGTCGCTGTATGGTCTCGCCTTGAATTGGTGAGGTTGTCGACCGAAGACCATCCTGCTCTTGAACCAAGAGACATATCTCCCTGTACCTCTAACCAGGGTAAAGGATATTGAGAACCTGGAACCCCTGGTGGCAGAAGTTCAGGTGGTACTGCATTTGCAAAACAGGTATATACAATGATAAAAAAGGTAAAAGGTATGTATTTCA
Source organism: Caldifarciminota bacterium (assembly GCA_023129165.1). Lineage (GTDB taxonomy): Bacteria > Hydrothermota > UBA3073 > UBA3073 > UBA3073 > JAGMCL01. Next base: position 19,922 of record JAGMCL010000099.1, read on the forward strand.
CTACTACTCCTCGTAATGTTATGAAATCAAAACTGGTATATTATACCATATAAATGAATTATTGTCAAGCTTTTAGTGAAAGAGCTTTGAAAATTACCTTTGCGCTCTCCTGATTACTTAATTTTAACAATGTCTCAAACTTTCGTGATGACTAACAAGAGGACAACTGTCATTGCAAGTCTCTACGGACCTGGCAATTTTATCTATTCAATCTGTCATTGCGAGTGAATGA